>DASUTC010000318.1 GCA_036374795.1 Herpetosiphonaceae bacterium | reverse complement strand
TGTGTGTTTGAGCGTCAGGGCTACTGGATCGCAAAGGAGCTAGACAACATTGCTGCTAGATTTAACCCGGCAGATCCTTCATCAGTTGAGCTACATGGCAACCCAATGGTTGGTGGTAAAGGAAAGTGGAGACAATACACTAAAGATGATCGATTCAAAGCAATTGAAGATATACTGCACGTTTTTCTAGCATCACACCCAAGCAATCGTTTGTTTGCGAGTGTTATAAGAAAGTCGGCAGTTTCACCAGCAGATCCGGTCGAAGTTGCTTTTGAACAACTGGCTAGCCGATTTGACCATTATTTGGCGAGATTACATAAGATTGGTGATACACAGAGAGGTATTATTATTTTTGATAAGTCAACATACGAAACAACCATTCAATCCTTGGCTACGGACTTTAGAACCATCGGTCATAGATGGGGAATAATAAGAAACTTTTCAGAAGTACCCCTATTTTTAGACTCAAAGGCTTCAAGACTGATTCAGCTGGCTGATATTATTGCCTATGTGATTTTTCGCAGATTCGAGAGGGAAGATAACAGGTTTTACCGCATCATTGAAGATAGATTTGATTCTGAAGGTGGTATAGTGCATGGGCTATTTGTGCGGCAATAGTAGGTTTGTGCGCATTTTCGTGTACGTGCGCTTCGCTTAAGTAGCGAAGCGCACGTAGCGTTAATCAGCCCGTAAAGATACGTCGATAGCGCGCCTCGACCAGCATATACACGCCGTAGGCTACCAGCCCAGCCGCCACAACTCCCAGCAGCCACGGCCCGAATGGCTGCCGCGCCAGCGCCTGGAGCGCGCCGCTGAGTCCCTGCGCTTTATCCGGGTTGTATTGCAGCGCGGCCTGCACCAGGAAGCTGCCGATGATCCCAAAGACGACGCCCCGCGCTGCCAGGCCGAACCTGCCGCTGCGGATCGCCCACGATTCTTCCGTGGCGCTCATCTCCGCAACCTTCAACTTCTTGCGGAACCGGGTCGTGTAGGCTTGATACAGTTCGTACAGCCCGAATCCGATCACGCCCAGACCGATCAGGCCGACGAGCCAGCGCCCGAACGGCTGCGACATCAGTCGCGCCGTCCAATCCTGTGTCATGTCGCCGCTCGCCTCATCCGCACCTGTGAGCAGCCGGATCGCCGTCACCGCCAGCCCCACGTAGACCACGCCGAGTCCGGCATAGCCCACACGCTGCGCGATCCCTTTGGCATCGCTGCCCTTGTGCTCAGGATCGGTGGCGGCCTGGACGAAGCGCCACAGCGCATGGCCCAGCAGCCCGACCGCCAGCAGGCCGAGTAAGACCTGCCCAAACGGCTGCTGTCCAAGCTGCCGGATCGCCCCGTGCGGGTCGGTGGTCGCGCCGCCCGCGCCGAGCGCCGCCTGAGTCGCCAGCACGCCGATCGTGATGTACACGACGCCCTTGGCCGCAAAGCCCAGGCGGGCAAGTCGCTCGACCCACGGATTTGCCGCTGCTTGCCGCGCCGCCTGCTCTGCATGCTCCGCAGCCTCTCTAACGGATGAGCCGACCTGTCCCATACGCTTGATCCTTTATCTATCGTGGTATCTTGTCGATGGGTGTGTGATCCTTCACGAGTGATGCATATAGCAAGTTCAGGGCCAGTTCTCGCACGCCGGGCAGCGTGTGCTACAATCCGTCGATAGTGCTAGACCCAGGATAGCCACGGTGAGTATACAGAGCTTCAATCAGATCTCGGCGCATGTCCACTGGCTTGCTCCCGACTCGACCACCGACCGACCGGTCCTGGGCGCGATCAGCGGGTCGCGCGCGACTCTTCTGGTCGACGCCGGAAATTCTCCGGCTCATGCCAGGACGCTGCTGCGCGAGCTGGCGCGCGTGGCTGTCGCGCCGCCGACCTTTGTCGCGCTCACGCACTGGCACTGGGATCATGTCTTCGGCACCGCCGCGCTCGATCTGCCGACGTTTGCGCATACCGAGACGTGCCGGATCGTCGCGGAGATAGCGATGCAGGATTGGAGCGACGCGGCGCTGGACCGGCGGGTTGCGCAGGGCGTGGAGATTGCGTTTTGCCGCGATATGATCAAGGCCGAGCTGCCCGATCGCTCCGATCTGACAATCCGCCCGCCGGAGATCGGCTTCACGGAGCGCGTCGAGCTTGACCTGGGCGGTGTCACCTGTCAGATCGTGCATGTCGGCGGCGACCACGCGGCGGACTCGGCGGTCGTCTACGTGCCGGAAGACCGAGTCGTCTTTCTCGGCGATTGCGTGTATCCCGATATTTACGCGCCGCAGCGCCGCTACACCACGGCGCGGGTTCTGCCGCTGTTCGACCGGCTGCTCAGCTTCGATGCCGAGTGCTTTCTCGCGGGCCACGACCCTGAGCCAATAACCCGCGCGCAGATGGTCGCAGAGGCCGCGCTGCTCAAGACGGTTAGCGGCACCGTGGAGCAGCTCGCGCCCGACCATGCGGCGATTCTGGCGGCGCTTCAGAAGGCCGTCGCTGCTCCGCTCGACGACTATCTGTACATGGTCGATGCGTTTCTCGCGGGGCTGCCCGATGCGGAGATTGGCTGATCACGCCGGAGTATCCATGTCGAAAGGGCACACCATCGGCGTGCCCCTACGAATGACGCGATTCGCTTGTCCTGCAACGCGGCTGCCGCACTGCCCCGATCTATCGTTTTGCTCCTACTCGATCACCTCGATGCCGCCCATGTAGGGCCGCAGCACCTCCGGCACCTCGATCGAGCCGTCGGCGCGCTGGTAGTTTTCCATGATCGCGATGATCACGCGCGGCAGAGCCAGCCCCGATCCGTTGAGCGTATGCACGAACTCCGGCTTGGCGTTCGGCTCTGGCCGGTAGCGGATATTCGCCCGCCGCGACTGGTAATCGCCGAAGTTGGCGCACGAGCTGACCTCCAGCCACTCGCCGCAGCCGGGTGCCCACAGCTCAAGGTCGTACTTCATGGTGGCGGTGCCCAGGTCGGCGGTGCAGAGCTGCAAGAGACGATAGGGGATCTTGAGCGCTTTGCAGATGTCCTCGGCGTTGTCGATCAGCGTTTTCAGCTCGTCGTAGCTGGTGTGCGGCTCGACAAACTTGACCATCTCGACTTTATCGAACTGGTAAACGCGCTTGATGCCGCGCACGTCGCGGCCAGCGCTGATCTGCTCGTTGCGCCAGCAGGGCGTGTACGCCACGTGGTAGATCGGCAGGCGGCCCGGCTCGATGATCTCCTCGCGATACAGGTTCGTCACCGGCACCTCGGCGGTCGGGATCAGCGTCAGGTCGACGCCCTCGATGCGGAAGAGGTTATCGCCGAACTTGGGCAGGTTGGCCGTGCCGACCAGGACCTCTTCTTTGACGAGGTAGGGCGGCGTGACCTCGGTGTAGCCGTGCTGGCCGATATGCACGTCGAGCATCCAGGCGATCAGCGCCCGTTGCAGCCGCGAGCCCGCGCCCTTGAGCACGAAGAAGCGGCTGCCGCTCAGCTTGACGCCGCGCTCGAAGTCGATAATGCCCAGCGCCTCGCCAAGCTCCCAGTGCGGCCTGGGCGTGAACTCGAAGCTGCGCGGCGTGCCCTCGGTGCGCACGACGATGTTCTCATCCTCGCTGGTGCCGACCGGCACGTCGGGATGCGGCAGATTCGGCAGCAGCAGCATCAACTGGTACAGCGCCGTCTCGACCTCCGCTGTCGCCTTGTCAAGCTCAGGGATACGATCGCCCTGCGCGCGCATCTCGGCGATGCGCTGGTTTCGCTCCGCCGGATCTTTGATCTTGCCGATCGCCTTCGACGCGGCGTTTTTCTCGGCCTTCAGTCGCTCGACCTCGCTCAGCAGCTCGCGTCGCCGTGCATCCAGCCGCAGCACCTCATCGACCATCGCGGGATCGTCGCCGCGCTTGCCAACGCCATCTTTCACCAGTTCGGGCTGTTCGCGGATCAGTTTAATATCTAGCATGCCGAACCTTCCTCGCTCATGCGCCGCTCGAATGAGGCGCTCCCACCGAATTCGTTATCCTTCATGTTGATCATCAAAATCGCTCGTAGCTCCACCCCACCATCTGGCCGTTCTCGTAGGGCATCACGCCATGAAACACGGCGGGCGAGTCGTCGAAGACCATCGGCAGAAACAGCCGATCGCTCTCCCAGAGCGGCAGATCCAGCAGCACATCGCGCTCAACCCACTCCAGTGTGCCCTCGTGGTTGCCCGCGTGCGGCGTGCCGCTCCAGCCGTCGATGCGAAAGATAAAGCCGAACCAGTCCTCTCCGCGCTTGCCGAAGCCGGGCCAGCTAATCGTGCCGCGCAGCACCATCGCCTCGACGTGCAGCCCCGACTCTTCCCACACCTCGCGCTTCATACAGTCGCTCACCGACTCGCCCCGGTCGAGCTTGCCGCCTAAGCCGTTGTACTTTCCATAATGAATGTCGTCGAGCCGCTTGTTGCGATGGACCATCAGCACGCGCTGTCTGTCCGGCGATACGATATAGCCTAACGTGGCGAGAATCGGTGTATAGCTCATGGATACCTCGATCGTCTGATTGTGCTCGGCGGGCAGCGCTACCACACGCCATCCAGCCCGTATGCTCCAGCGGCGTACTCGGCCAGGCGGCCCGGCACCGACGGCGTGACGGGCGGCAGCGCGTCGAGCGGCCAGTAGCGCGCCTCGGCGATCTCAATGTTGAGCGCCAGCGCCGGACGGTTGATCGGGCGGCAGACATACACCGCCACGTAGTTGGTCATGCCGTCGCAGAGGTTGAGATACATCCCCAGCAGGCGCTCGGCCTCGACCACACAGCCGCTCTCCTCGCGTGTCTCGCGGATCGCGGCCTCGCGCAGCGACTCGCCCCGCTTGACGCCGCCGCCGGGTAGATCCCAGCGCGCGCAGCCGTGTGCCCGCACCAGGAGCACCTGGTGATCCTGCACCACCAGCGCGCGCACGCCCATGCTGATCGGTCGTCTGATGCGGCGATACACCGCTCGCCCGACAAAAAACAGCGGGATCGCGCGCGTCAGCAGCGGCTCCAGCAGCGGCCTCATGGCCCGTGCTCGCGCTCGTCGTCAAAGCCTAGCTCCTCGGCCACGATGTAGAGCGGTCGGCGCTTCACCTCATCGTAGATCCGGCCCAGGTACTCGCCGATGATGCCCAGGAAGATGAGCTGAATGCCGCCCAGGAAGAGCACGCTGACGAGCGTCGACGCCTGGCCGTAGAAGTTGGCCTGCGAGCCGGTCAGGCGCAGGATGATCACCGCCACCAGCGCGAACATACTGATCGTCGCGATGATAAACCCAAAGTAGGTTGCCAATTGCAGCGGCAGGTACGAGAAGCTGGTAATACCGTCGAGCGCGAAGCGCAGCATCTTGCTGAGCGGATACTTGGTTTCGCCCGCGTGACGCGGCGCGCGCCGGTACTCCACGCCGGTCTGCTTGAAGCCGACCCAGACCGAGAGGCCGCGCATAAAGCGGTGATGCTCGCGCATCCGCATCAGCGCATCGACCACTTTGCGATCCATCAGGCGGAAATCGCCCGTATCCACAGGGATGTTGACGTTGGTGATGCGGCGGATCAGCCGGTAGAAGAACGCGGCGGTCGTTTTCTTGAACCACGTCTCTCCCTCGCGCTCGGAGCGCTGCGCAAAGACGATGCCGTAGCCCTCGCGCCATTTGGCGAAGAGCGCCGGGATCACCTCCGGCGGATCTTGCAGGTCCGAGTCGATCACCACCACCGCATCGCCCCGCGCGTAGTCGATGCCCGCCGTGATCGCGATCTGGTGGCCGAAGTTGCGCGAAAAGTTGACGGCTTTGATCCGTGGATCGCGCTGATGCAGCTCGTGCATCACCTCCAGCGAGCTGTCGCGGCTGCCATCGTTGATCAACACCACCTCAAAGGGCACGCCCAAAGGCTCCAGCGCCGCGATCACCCGTTCGCAAAAAAGCGGCAGCGTCGGCGCTTCATTGTATACCGGCGCGACGACCGAAAGCACCGGATGCGTGGGTGCGGTGGATGACATCTCGCGCGGTGTGGGTTGCGTCCTGATCATGAGCTTGCTTCTCCAATTGCCAGAATTAAAAAGCCTCCGTCCATGAAGGACGAAGGGCTGAGCTTCGTGGTGCCACCTTCTTTCGTCACCACCAGCGCCGGGCGATGACCTTGAAGCGCCCGCTAACGGAGGCGAACCGGAAAAGATTTACAGTCGGGCGATCAGCGCGGGCTGAGCGCTGCGGCTGGTACATCCTCGACTCAGGAGTGGATTCGGCTGGCTCTGGCTACCGCCCTTGCACTCTCGGCGGCTCGCTGTAAACTGATGACCAGCGTACTCGTCTCCATCGGCGTCGTTGCCCTGAATCATAGAGGGGAGTCCCGCGATTGTCAAGCAAGTTGCAGGGTCGGCGCTGTGTGAGTACACTTGCGCCAGGAGACAAGGCTATGATGCAAGTATCTATTCATGCGGCTGTGCAAGCGGCGCTGGCGCAGGGTCGCGCGGTCGTCGCGCTCGAATCGACGGTAATCGCGCATGGGCTGCCGCAGCCGCGCAATCGCGAGGTTGCCTACGCGCTGGAGTCGATCGTGCGTGAGCGTGGCGCGCAGCCCGCGACGATCGGCGTGGTGCGCGGCCAGCCGACAATCGGGCTGGACGAGGCGGCGATCGAGCGCTTTGCCACGGGCGCGGATGTGCTGAAGCTGTCGCGGCGCGACCTGGCGCTGGCGGTCGTCACCAGCCAGGACGGCGCGACCACGGTCGCGGGAACGATGGCGCTGGCGCACGCTGCGGGCGTGCAGGTCTTTGCCACGGGCGGCATCGGCGGCGTTCATCGCGGCGCGCGCGAAACCTGGGACGTGTCCGGCGATCTGACGGAGCTAGGCCGTACGCCGGTGCTGGTAGTCTGCGCGGGTGCCAAGTCGATCCTCGACATTCCCGCGACGCTGGAGGTGCTCGAAACGCTGGGCGTGCCCGTCGTGGGCTACGGCACCGATGAGTTTCCGTCGTTCTACTCGCGGTCCAGCGGCCTGCGGCTCTCGGCGCGCGCCGACACGCCCGAGGCGGTCGCGGCGCTGTGGCAGGCGCATCGCTGGCTGGGCGGCGGGGGCGGGATGGTGCTGGCGGTGCCGCCGCCGGAGGAGGCCGCGCTGCCGCCGGAGGAGGTCGAGGCGGCGATCGGGCGGGCGCTGGCCGAGGCGCGGCGTCAGGGTATCCACGGCGCGCAGGTAACGCCGTTCCTGCTCGCGGCGATGAAGGATGAAACCGGCGGGCGCAGCCTTGAGACGAACATCGCGCTGCTGGAAAACAACGCGCGCGTGGCGGCGGAGGTGGCGGTGGCGATAGCAAACAGCGCCCAAAGAGCACAAAGAGCAGAGAACAGGTAATCTTGCGTTGTTGTTCTTCGTTCTTCGTGCGCCCTTTGGGCATGGCACCCGGTTCTTTGTTCTTTGTTCCGTTGTTCTTTGTTCTTCGGAGTGTTTATGCCAGACATACTCTTTCACGGCGGCCCGATCTACACGCTCGATCCGCAGCAGGCTCAGGCCGAGGCGCTGCTGGTGCGCGACGATACGATCGTGGCGGTGGGCAGCGCCGCAGCGGTGCGCGAGCAGCTTCGGCCAGGCTACGAGGACGTGCCGCTAGCCGGGCGCGCGCTGATCCCTGGTCTGACCGACGCGCATATCCATCTGCTCTGGACCGCACAGGGTCGCCAGCATGCCGATCTCGACGGCGTGAGGTCGCTCGACGAGGCGCTGGAGCTGATCCGGCAGCGCGCCGAGGATTTGCCGGAGGGCGCGTGGCTGCGCGGCCACGGCTGGAACCACGCGCTGTGGGATTATCGCTGGCCGACGGCGCTGGAGCTGGATCGCGTCACCCTGGGCCATCCAGCGGTTCTGTCGCGCAAAGACGGCCACTCGGTCTGGATCAATAGCCGCGCACTGGCCCTGGCCGGAATCGACGAGCACACGCCCGACCCCGACGGCGGGCTGATCCAGCGCGACGAGCATGGCCTGCCGACCGGAATTTTGCTGGAGAACGCCAACGATCTGATCTATCGCATCGTGCCGGAGCCGTCGCTGACCGAGGACATCCAGGCGCTGCGCGAGATCATCCGGGCCTGCAACGAGCGCGGCCTGACCAGCCTGCATATGCCCGAAGGCCCGGCGACGCTGGCGGCGCTTCAGGCGCTACGTGCCGCCGACCAGCTCAACGCGCGCTGCCTCTTCCATCTGCCCTATCGCCAGCTCGACGACTATATCGCGCTGGGCGTGCGCTCAGGCTTCGGCGATGAGTGGCTGCGGATCGGCGGCGTGAAAATCTTCGGCGACGGCTCGCTCGGCTCGTGTACCTGCCATATGCTCGCGCCCTTCGCGGGCAGTACCACCTGCGGCCTGCCGACGATCCCTGAGGAGGAGCTGCACGCGGCGGTGCGCAAGGCCAATACGCACGGCATCGCCGTCACCGTCCACGCGATCGGCGATCGAGCCAATCGCACGGTACTGGATGCGATCGCGGCGCAGCACGCGGCCTTCGCCGCTCAGGGCGCGGAGGCGCTGCGTCCGCTCCTGCCGAATCGGATCGAGCACGCCCAGCATCTCGATCCGGCGGACGTGCCGCGCTTTGCGGCGCTCAACGTGATCGCCTCGATGCAGCCGATCCACGCGACCTCCGATATGGAGATTGCCGAGCGGCTGCTGGGCGGCGAGCGCTGCGCCTGGGCCTACGCCTGGCAGCCGTTGCTACAGTCCGGCGCGGTGCTGGCCTTTGGCTCCGACGCGCCCGTCGAGACGCTCGACCCGTGGGCGGGGATTCATGCCGCCGTGACGCGCAAGCGCCAGGATGGGCAGCCGCCGCAGGGCTGGTACCGCGAGCTGGCGCTGAGCCTGCACGACGCGCTGCGGGCCTATGTCGTCGGCCCGGCCATCGCATCAGGCGAGACAGCGCTCAAGGGGCCGCTCATGCCGGGCCTGCGCGCCGATCTGCTGGTGCTCGAAGCCGATCCGTTCGCGGTCGATCCCGATGATCTCTGGCGCATGCAGGTCGCGCAGACGTTCGTCGGCGGGCGCAGCGTGTGGGAGGCGTAGCAGAAATGAATCTCAGAGGTGGGATTTCTGGTTTTCGACATCATGTTGATGTCAACGTTTGTAGGGGCGTATTGCAATACGCCCCTACGCTCTCAACGTTGTAGTTTTTGGATTGGTAGTCGTGAAGAGCTTGAATTGTGGTCGCCGATTGAGCGTCGTGTTACGCAGGCACAGATTGCTTAATCCAGCCGGAAGAAGTCGACCACCTTGCCGCGCTCTTCCTCGTCGACCATGAACTCAAGAAACGTGATGCGGTTCCACGGGAAGATCACCGACTGGACGCCCGGCGATAGGTAGTGAACTTCCTTGCCGTCGCGCTTACGCAGGTTGCTGACATGAATAAACGTATCGCTGGGCTGCGGCTCATGCTCGATCTCGGCGATCACGGGATCTTCGCCGGCGATATGAACAATCACAGTGCGTGCCATACTCTCTAAACCCTTTCAATGCGTAGAATGAGCGATCCAAGCCGTAGCTCATCGCCTGCCTGCAAACGATAGGCGGTACGTGGCTGCAAGCGCGTATCGCTGATAAAGCTGCCGTTGGCGCTATCCAGATCTTCGATGTATGCCGCGCCAGAGTCCAGGCTGATCCGGGCGTGGCGGCGGCTCACGCCGCTGTCGTAGCCGCCGTCGGGGTTGAGATCGATGTCGGGGAAGTGTCCCCGCGCCGCGTCTTGCCGCCCGATCAGCAGCGCTGTCACCAGCGGCACGTCGATGCGCCGCCCGCTGTTAAGCACCGTCGCGGAGAAGCGGCGCTCGCCGCTGGCAGGCGCGGGCTCCGCCCTGACCGTACGCTCCTGCGCCGCGCGAGCCGATGGACGCGCGCCTAACATCGACGTGGTATCGGGGGCGCGATCCTGGGGCAGCAAGCTCATGCCGCAGTTGAGGCAAAAGATCGTGCCGCGAATATTCTGGCTTTGACAGCTAGGACAGATCATAGTTTCAAGTTCCAAGTTTCAAGTTCCAAGTCCAGGGATCAGGGGTCCAGGTTCTTGGTTCCGGGTTTTCCCTTGTTCCTTTGTTCCCTTGTTCTTTGTGCGCCTGGTACCCGGTTCTTGGTTCTTTGTTCTTCCATTCCCCACAGCCCCGGCCTGCTGGCTCACTAGCGTCCGGCGATCAGACCGCGCGTTCCGTATTTGATCCGCTTGCGCCCGTCGGCGCTGGTCGAGCCGCCCTGCAACAGGCGTGTCGCCTCGGCGTGCGCCATCTCCGCCAGCGCCACCTCGCCTGAGTTGAAGAGATGCGTGCCCGCCATCCTCAGCCGCTTGGTCGCATCCTCGATCTTACCCTCGGCAACGGCCTCCCAGGCGCGCGTTTGCAACTGGTAGGCGACCATCCGCTCCAGCGCGCGGCGGACCTCAGACGCGACCGGCTGCTCGTCCAGGAGGGCGGGAAGCTGCACCACCGCCGCCGCCGATTGCGTGCCCATCGTCCCAACCAGCTCATAGCGCAGGTCGAGCCGTGCCACGCTGTGGGTGCCGGTGGTTACGGGCGGCACGATCAGCTCGACGATAAAGGTCTGGTCTTCGTTGGCGGCCCACTCGCCGATCGGGACGCGCCACGTGCCGCTTCCCGCTGCCTGTGGATAAAGCTGCGCGATAAACGGCTGGACGCGATAGCAGGCATGGATCTGCGTCTCGGCGCTGATCGAGAGCGTCAGCTCGACGCTCTGGGCGACCGTCGCGTGCAGCCGGTTTAGCTCCGCCACAAAGACATTGCCGATCTCGCTCGCGGCGGTGATGTACTGCGTCCGGCTGTTCGGCCCGGCGGTCATCGTCTCAAGCAGGTCTTCGTTCCACTCCGTGCCGACGCCAAGCGTGGTCAGGCCAATGCCGCGCCGCTGCGCCCGCCGTGCCAGCTCGACGCAGGCGTGCTCGTCGCCGTAGGTCCGTCCGTCGGTCAGCAGCACCAGGCGGCTAATACCGTTGATCTTTGGCCGCTCGATCTCTTGCAGGCCCAGCGCCAGCCCTTGCGCCATCTCGGTGCCGCCGCGCGCCTCAAGGCTCATCACCTGCGCCTTGAGCGACTCGGCATCGCGCACCTGCTGCGACGGAACGATCACCTCGGCCCGATCGTTGAACGCCACCAGCCCGAACGCATCGGTGCTCTGCATCTGGCTGAGCACCTGACGCGCCGCCTCTTTGACCTGAAACAGACGCTCGCCGCGCATCGAGGAGGAGCGATCCAGCACCAGGCATAGATTCAGCGGCAGGTGCTTCTGGCTCGTCGCGGCGGCGCGGCCCGTCACCATCAGATAGACCATCTGTGGCTCGCTCGATACCTGAAGCGCGGCGCGGGCTGGCTGGATGTGGAGGGTGATCGGTGCTGTCATGGGCTAGCCTCGCGATCCGTCGGGAAGCGTGACGACCACTACTGAGATATTGTCGTGGCCGCCAAGCAGGTTAGCACGAGCAATCAGGTGCCGCGCGGCGATCTGCGCGGTCGGCGCTTCCGTCACGATGTCGGCGATCTCCGCTTCGGGCACCAGGCCCCACAGCCCGTCGGAGCAGATCACCAGATGGCTCTCGTCGTGGATCGTCGTCGTCGTCACATCGACGGTCACGTCGGGCGTCTGCCCGACGCTGCGATACAGATGACTCCGCAGCGGGTGATCGAGCGCCTCCTCCGGCGTGAGCGCGCCGATCGCGATCAGCCGTCCCACGGCGGTGTGATCTGTGGTGAGCTGCTTGACGCCGCCGCCGATCAGCAGCGCCCGCGTATCGCCGACATGCGCCGTGATCAACTGCTGGCCGTCGAGCAGCACCGCCGTGCAGGTGGTGCCCATGTCGTTGCCCGCCTCCTGCCCGGCGGCGTGTACCGCAGCGTTGGCCGCCTGCACCGCCGCCTGCATGATCGGCTGGGGCGCTCGGCGCTCGCCGCTCAAGATCGGCAGCACGTACTCGGCCTGCACCGCCTGTACCACCGTGGTCAGCGCCAGCTTCGAGGCATAGCCGCCATCGTGGTGGCCCCCCATGCCGTCGGCGACCACGAAGAGTCCAAGCGTCAGATCGCTGTGATCGCTGGGCAGGGTCACGATCTGCGCGCAGCAGTGATCCTGGTTTTCTTGTCGTTCGCGGCCAATGTCTCGCAGCGCCGCAGCGCTGAGCACGCGCTCGCCCAGCAGCACCGCCAGGTGCGGCGCGCTCGACGCCAGCGAGCGGGTTGTATCGCCAAACCGGCGCGTCTCGTCGGCCTCGATCGGCTGCGACTCGGCCTCAGGCGCGGCGGCAGGTATCTCGATCGGCAGATTATGCGGCGCGACCAGCGTTTCTACGCCGGGGTCGGCGACGGTTGCCGTGGCAATCTCAGAATTGGAATGGGTAGGCGCGGTTTTGCGGAAGCGCGATAGCATGTCTCGCCAGGCCGGCATCGGCGGCTCCTTTCGGGGACCAGTACGGGGGGCGATTGAAGCAGCGGGAACCGGGAGCCATGCGTTTGATTGGATTGGCTCCCGGTTCCTGCCCTCGGTGTTCCTAGGCTTTCAGCGCGTACAGATGATGATCGAGCGAGCCGACGTACACGATTCCGTTGGCGACGGCGGGCGACGACACGACCGCTGCCTCGGCCTGGTACTGCCAGATCAGCGCGCCGCTCGACGCATCCAGGCAGTAGATCATGCCGTTCACGCCGCCGAAATACACCCGTCCCTCGACGACGCGCGCCGACGAGGTGATCTGCGTGCCGCTCTCGAACTTCCAGACGAGCTTGCCGCTCTTGGTTTCCAGGGCGTAGAAGCTGCCGTCTACGCTGCCCACAAACAGGCGCATGCCGACGACGGCGGGCGAGGCGTTGACGTAGTGGCCCGTCTTGAAGCGCCACACGGGCCAGCCGCCCTCGCCGTCCAGGGCATAGACGTTGTTATCCATCGAGCCGACGAAGACCAGCCCGTCGCTGATCGCTGGCGACGAGATCACGCCCTGCTGGGTGCGGTGCTTCCAGCGCAGACCGCCGTTGAATGCGTCGAGGGCGTAGACGTGCCCGTCCGACGATCCCACTGCGACCATGCCCTGACCGATGCCGCAGGAGGATCGAACCGGCATCCAGGCGCGGTATTTCCAGAGCTGTCGTCCGTTCTGCCCATCGATGGCGTACACGTGCTGGTCGTCGGAGCCGACGTAGATGATGCGATCCTCGACGCGCGGCGACGAGCGCACCGCGCGACCCGTGCGGAAGGTCCACTTGACGGTGCCTTTGCGCGAGTCGAGGGCATAGAGCTGGCCGTCCTCCGACCCGATCAGCGCCAGATCGCCCCAGGTCGTCGGCGACGACGAGACGCCGCCGAGCGTCGCGCGCTTCCAGCGGAACTCGCCGGTCATGGCGTCTAGCGCGTACAGGTTGGTGTCGTAGCTGCCGACATAGACCAGCGCGTCGCGCACATGCGGCGATGAGCGCACCTCGTCCTCGCACGCGAAGCGCCAGACTAGCTCGGTTGTCGCGCCTTTGCCGCTGCGCACGTTGATCGCGGGCGCGGCCACCGGCGCGGCGATCCCGCCGCTCAGCCCCTTGAGGCAGGGCACGCTGAGCAGGAGCGACTTGAACTCGGCGGCGGTCTGTGGCCGCTGGGTCGGATCGTATTCTAGCGCCTGCATCACCACGGCCTCCATCTCCGCCGAAATCTGCGGGTTGATCTGGCGGATCGGGCGCTCGTGGAAGGTGAAGGGCGTCTCGGTGCGCGGATCGACATTGGTCAGCAGGTGGTGCAGCGTCGCGCCCAGAGCGTAGACGTCGCCGCGCGGATCGGCAATACCACGATACTGCTCCGGCGGCGCGTAGCCCTCGGTGCCGATCATCGTGCCTTTGCGCTGGTTTTCCTGAAAGATGCGCGCGATGCCGAAGTCGATCATCACGATGCGGTCTTCCGGCGTGACGATCACGTTCGACGGCTTCATATCGCGGAAGATGATCGGTTCGGGCGAGTGGTTGTGCAGGTAGTGCAGCACATCGCAGATCTGGAGCGCCCAGCTTCCGGCGCGCTGCTCGGCGATCGGCTGCTTGGCCTGATCGAGCGTCGCCTCCAGGTCGCGCCCCGCGATCAGCTCCATGATCAGGTAGATCCGATCGTTCTCCTCGAAGAAATCATAGACTTTCGGAATCGCCGGGTGGCTGAGCGTCGCCAGCAGCCCCGACTCGCGCTCGAAGTTTTTGAGCGTCAGCAGGCGCGTGTTCGAGTCGGGCGCGCTCTGGTACATCTCCTTGATCGCGCAGGTGCGGATCACGTCCTTGAAGCGCAGATCGCGGCCACGGTAGACCATGCTCATACCGCCGACGCCGAGCACGTTTTCGACGGCGTAGCGGCCTTGCAGCACGGTGCCGCTGGGCAACATTTGGAGTTGAGTCGTCGAGCGCCGGATGCTGCCCGTCCCGAAGCCGGTCGCTGGCCGGGGAATGGAACCAACCGAGCCGGATGGAGGTGAGTCGGTTGTCTCCTTCGCATCGGGCGCAGTCACAGACTGAGGGAGCGAAATCCCTTTGGTCGTGCCACCTTTTTTGAGCAATGACATGCCGCCCTCCCTGAGGAAGATAAAAGCGAGACGGACGGGGGGCGGCGACCGAAGAAGAATAGCAAAGAAGGAGCACCTGCCGACCCAATAACCATCCACCTGATGCGCTACTATCAGGTATCGAGCATTATAGAAACGCCGCGTGCCCGGCGGCATGCACGGCGGTCCTATCTGCCGGTGAGACAGATCGCGGCGCTCAGATGGGGGTGGTTGCGCGTGATCGCTGATCGCTGTGTAGGATCGGCGAGCTGTCGCCTTCCTCGGCTAGAACGTCAGCGAGCGATGGCGCAGGCTGATGCTCTGGAGCAGCCCGACCGCCGCCAGGACGGTTACGGTAAACGAGCCGCCGTAGGAGATGAACGGCAGCGGAATGCCTGTCACCGGCATCATGCCCATGTTCATCCCGACGTTCTCATACGTATGAATCAGCAGCATCGCAAAGATGCCCACGGCGATCAGCCGCCCAAACGTATCTTTGGCGCGGTAGGCGATGCTCACGGCCTGCCACAGGACCAGGCAGATAAAGCCCAGCATGGTCGCCGCGCCGACGAAGCCAAGCTCCTCTGCCGTCACCGCGAAGATAAAGTCGGTGTACTGCACCGGCAAGAAGTTGCGCTGGCTTTGAATGCCGTTGAGCAAGCCCTGGCCGGTCAGCCCGCCGTTGCCGACCGCGACTTTCGAGGCGTCGACGTTGTAGAAGACACGCGCCACGGCGTCGTAGACCTTGGGATCTTTGATATGCTCGATCTCGTCGCGCGTCATGGTAAACGCAAGCAGACGGCCCTGCTGGTACGGCTCAAGCACATAGTTCCAGCCGATATACAGCACCGGAATCGCGATCATCAACAGCACTGCCGCCTGCTTCCAGGTCATCCCCGCCGCCCAGGCCATCGCCAGCCACATCACGCCGATCACCATCGCCGTGCCGAGATCGGGCTGGAGCAGCACCAGCAGCAGCGGCGCTCCGGCCAGCAGCAGCGAGCCGCCAAGCGTAAACCAGGAGTGGCCCTGCTCGTCGTGGTTGGCCCACCACGCCGCCAGGCTGATGATCAGCAGCAGCTTCGCGGGCTCCGACGGCTGGCCGCTCGACTCGCCCAGGAGCCAGCTCTGCGCGCCGCTGGCGATCTTGCCTGCCAGCAGCGTGTAGCCTAGCAGCAGCAGCATAAAGATGTACAGCGGGCGGGTGAAGATTTGCAGGTTGTGGTAGTCGAACAGCGTCAGGAACAGCATCGCGCCTGCGCCGATGCCTATCCAGATAAAATGCCGGGCGAACGGGCTGCTGAGGCTCCAGACATCGCCCCGGTAGTTGTTGCCGATCGTCGTGCTATAGACCATTGCCGTGCCGAAGCCCAGCAGCACCAGCACGCTAATCATCAGGTAGAGGTTGAAGTCTTGCCAGCGTCGAGTATTCATCATCAAAGCCGATCAACAATTGCAACGATTCATCCGCTGCGATTATACCTGATACAGGGGGCTGTGCGCGGCGGAGATGCGACGAGACGTAGGTGCTATAATGGTGGACACGTCGATACAAAACTCACAATGGTGTGATAGGAGCATACGATGGACTTTCAGTTGACCGAAGACCAGATATTTATTCGCAAAGCGGCGCGCGACTTTGCCGAGAAGGCGATCAAGCCGACCGCCGCCGAGCGCGATCACGACCGGATCTGGCCCGCCGAGCTGGTCAAGCAGATGGGCCAGCTTGGCTTTATGGGTATCGCCGTCAGCGAGGAGTATGGCGGATCGGGCCTTGACTATATCTCATACGCGATCGTGATCGAGGAGCTGTCGCGCGTGGATGCCTCGCTGGGCGTGATCGCCTCGGTCAATAACTCGCTGGTCTGCTATGGCCTGGAAAAGTTCGGCAACGAGCAGCAGAAGCAGGAGATTCTCGCGCCGCTGGCCTCAGGCGAGCGGCTCGGCGCGTTTTCGCTGAGCGAGCCGGGCGCAGGCTCCGACGCCGCCGCGCAGAAGACAACTGCGGTCAGGGACGGCGACTACTACGTGATCAACGGCATCAAAAACTGGGTCACGAATGGCCCGCACGCCGACACGATCCTGCTGATGGCGATGACCGATCCGGGCAAAGGCTCCAAAGGCATCACCTGCTTCATCGTCGACACGCACCAGCCGGGCGTCAGCGTCGTCAAGAACGAGGATAAGCTCGGCATTCGCTCGGCGCACTCGGCGCAGATGGCCTACGATAACTATCGCGTTCACAAAGATCGTATCCTGGGCGAGGAGGGCATGGGCTTCAAGGTTGCCCTGACGATCCTCAACGCGGGCCGCATCGGCATCGCCGCGCAGGCGGTCGGCATTGCCCAGGGCGCGTTCGAGGCCGCGCGCGACTACGCCAAGATCCGCGAGCAGTTCGGCCAGCCGATCGCGCAGTTCCAGGCGGTCGGCTTTACGCTGGCCGACATGGCGACGCGCATCAAGGCGTCGCGGCTGCTGACCTGGGAGGCGGCATCGCGCAAAGATCGCGGCGACGACTACGTCGAGGCGGCGTCGATGGCAAAGGTCTTTGCCTCCGAGACGGCGATGTGGACGGCGACCAAGGCGGTGCAGGTCTTTGGCTCGAACGGCTACTCCAAGGAATACCCCGTCGAGCGCTTCTTCCGCGACGCCAAGATCACCGAGATCTACGAGGGAACCAGCGAGATCCAACGTCTGGTGATCAGCCGCGAGCTGTTGAAAGAATCCTGATGCCTGGAGCCGTACGGACGATGCCGGAACCGCTATGGTTCCGGCGCGCTCTTGTGTGTCTTTGCCTGCGCCGTCTGCTGAACTGCTTGCTCGACGCCAACACGCCGTCGCAGGCTGTCTGCGTGGTCGCTGAGCGGCGCTAAGCCAACGCTGGCTCGGCGCGCATCCACGGTGTCCGGGTCGGCCAGCGTCCACGGTACGATGCCGCCGTGCTCATCGCCCACGAAGATCGAGCCGTAGATCTGCGGCTGGCCGGACTCCATGAGCACGCGATCCGTCAGCATGGCCCACTGCTGGGCTGGCGCTTCTCCTGCCTTGACCGCTGCTTCCAGCAAGGGTAAGGCCCGCTGTTGGAGATCGTGGTCGAGAATGGCATGCTGTACGATCCGCCAGGCGGCCTGGCCTCCCTCGGCTCCGACCAGACCTTCGCCCGGCCAGCCGTATTGTTCCAATATTTCGCTCATGCGCGCGTTATTCTTCCGATGCACGGCGGCCATACGGGGATGGTACCAGTCTTTAGGCAGATGCGGCCCATACAGCTCGCCCGCTTCGATAAGCTCTCGACGTGTGGCAAGATCTTCGGCCTGCATCTGTAATAACTCAGCACGAAGTTGCTCGTTCATGGAACCCTCATCGCATACCCGATAGATTGAAAGTGTACCGTCTGTGTCAAGCCGCGAACACAATGTTTAGCATCGATCGCTACTTTTGGGCTACTTCGGTTTCGCACGAATCTCCTTACAATCGAGGGTTATACTGGAGGAAGAACAAAGAACAAAGAACGAGGAACCGGGGAAATGTTGAACTCGAAACTGTGAACTTTGAACTTTGAACTTGAAACTTGAATAATGAAAGGCTAGCATGAGCACAGAGCCCCCCCTATCATTAGAGCCAGAGGTGAGCGCGCTACGGCAGCGCGTTGCAGAGCTTGAGCAGCAGTTGCAGGAGCGAGCGGCAGCCGAGGCGACGCTGCGCGACAGCGAGCGATGCTACCGCCAGATGTTCGAGCGCAACCGGACGATCAAGCTCATGATCGATCCGCAGGACGGCACGATCATCGATGCCAATCCCGCCGCGTGCCGCTTCTACGGCTATAGCCTGGAGCAGATTCGGCAGATGAAGATTAGCCAGATCAACATGCTGCCGCCCGAAGAGGTTGCAGCAGAGATGGCCCGCGCCGAATCCGAGCAGCGCAACTACTTTTTGTTTCCCCATCGCCTGGCCTCCGGCGAGATCCGCCAGGTCGAGGTACAGTCCGGCCCGGTCGAGCTTGGCGCGCAGCGCTTCCTCTACTCCGTGATCCACGATATTACCGATCGCGTGCGCGCCGAGGCGGAGCGCGCCCAGCTCCAAGATCAGATCATTCAAGTCCAGTCGGCGATGCTGGCCGAGCTATCCACGCCGCTAATCCCGATCAGCGATCAGGTGGTGGTGCTGCCGCTGATCGGCACGATCGATGCCCAGCGCGCCCAGCAGGTGATCGAGGCGCTGCTCCACGGTATCGAAGCGCACCGCGCAGAGGTGGCGATCATCGATATTACCGGCGTGTCCGATGTCGATACGCATGTCGCCAACACGCTGATGCAGGCCGCACGCGCGGTGCGGCTGCTTGGCGCGCAGATCGTGCTGACCGGCATTCGTCCCGAAGTCGCGCAGACGCTCGTGGGACTGGGCTTGAATCTCAACGGCCTCGTCACGCTGAGCACGCTGCAAAGCGGCATCGCCTTCGCCGTGCGACGATAGCGAGACGAAAGAACCAAGCCCTCTGTGCAAACCAAGAACCAGAGAACTCGAAACTCGAAACGTGAAACGTGAAACTCTGATTCTGGGCTAGGCTGGCTCGACCGATGCGCCGAGGCGCTGTCCCACCAGGCCACGCTGGCCGCGCAGCCAGTCCAGGCCCGCCATCTGGCGCTTCCCGGCGGGCTGCACCTCCAGAATCTCAAGCGCGCCGCTGCCGGTCGCAACGCGCAGCGTGGGCGCGTCGAGCACGGTTCCGGGCAGCGCCCCGCCGGGCCAGTCGGCATCGACCCGCGCCGCGCCGATTTTGAGCGGCTGTCCCTGCCAGAGGGTAAACGCTCCCGGCCACGGATCGTAGGCGCGAATCGCCCGCTCGATCACCAGCGCAGGCAGCGTCCAGTCGAGCAGCCCGTCCTCTTTGCGCAGCAGCGTACAGTAGGTCGCCTGGTGCTCATCCTGGGGCTGCGGCTGAAGCTCGCCGCTGGCGTACAGGGGTAAGACGCCGACCAGAAGCTGCGATCCGATGGTGAAAAGCTCGTCGGTGAGCGGCCCGCTGCGAGCATCCGGCGGCATCGGCAGCGTGGCCTGGGCGACGATCGGCCCGGCGTCCATCGCCCGCACCAGGCGGATGATCGACACGCCGGTGATCTCATCGCCCGCGAGAATGGCGGCGGCGACGGGCGTCGGGCCGCGATAGAGCGGCAGCAGCGATGGATGAATGTTGAGGTAGCCGAGCGGCGGAATGTCCAGCATATCCTTGCGGAGAATCTCGCCGTAGGCCGCCACCACGCCGACTTCGGGCTGGAACGCGCGCAGGCGCTCCACCATAGCGGGATCGCGCAGCGTCGCGGGCTGCAACACCGGCAGCCCAAGCTCGACGGCTGCCACTTTGACCGGCGGCGCTTGCGGCGTTCTGGAGCGGCCAGCAGGTCGATCCGGCTGTGTCACGACGCCGACGACCTCGTGACCGGCGGCGACGAGCGCTCGGAGCGGGAGCGCGGCGAACGCGGGCGTTCCCAAAAAGAGTACACGCATGGTAGCCCCCCTTCATCCAGTGATACGATCGAGCCATAGTATAGCCCAGGCGTGGACGATGATGGGAGATCTCCTGTATAATCGCAGTAGCTTATCGAGCAGCATAGCCGGTTTTGCCTGCGCTTGCTCCGCGATCGGAAAGGGTCTGGATGTTGGGACTCCTCAAACCCCGGCCTGGCTGTCGCGCAGCCACACCGTCGCCTTGACGATGGCGATCCCTGAGCGGGCGGTGGCGCAAGTCTTGCGACATTGGTGCTGCTCGTCTCACGCCTGATCGAACCATTCCGGGCACCTTGGATGAAGGATGTCGTATGTATCGTCTGTTGCCTAATCTGCTGCTGCTGCTGATGCTCCTCTTCCTGCTGCCGGTGTATGCGGTCACGCAGAGCCAGACGGTGCTGCTGTTGGGCATCGCGCTGCTGGGAGCAGGCTTTATTCTGGTCTATACCAATCAGCCGCGAGCGATCCAGGTACTGGCCGCGCTGACCGCCGTGCTCTCCTTCGTCGGCGTCGCGTTCTGGGGCCGTCTGCTGACGGGAAGCACCAACGGCGGCTACTGCTTCGTCGGCGCGTGGATTCTGCTGCTGGCGGCGATCAGCGTGTTGCTCTTCCAGCGCGCGGTGTTCGTCGAGCGCGGCCAGATCATCGTGATCAATCAACTGCCCGAAAATCGCGCGCTGGTCTGGACCGAGGGCCTGCATCGTCCGCTCAAGCCAGTTGTCGAGCGCCGGGCGGCGGCGCTGCCGTCGTATGAGCTGGACCTGGAGTTCTTCATCGAAAATCTAAACACCAAATCGCTCTACAACGTCGATAGCGTCAAGGTGCTGGTCCGCTACCGTGTCGAACAGCCCCGCGAGGTGGTCTTTTGCTTTCCCAACCGCGAGCAGGCCTGCGAGCAGCTTGCCAGAGAGCGCGGCGAGCCCAGCCCGACCGATACCGATGAGCAAGTCGCCTTCTGGTCCGAGCTAATCCGCCGCCAGATGCTGCTTGAGGTCGAGCAGAGCGTGCGCACCGAGATCGCCAATGTCACCGGGCCGACGGACGTGGCCCAGGATCGCGAAACCCACGCGCGGCATACGCGCCAGCGGTTGCAAAACTCGGTGGCGCGCTGGGGCATCAGGGTGCTCGATTTCCGGCTGCTGGATGTCAAGATCAGCGAATATAGCATCAAGCTCAAGTATCGCGATCATCGGATTCGGCGCGAGGTGGAGGATGCCCAGCGGCTGGCAGAGATCCGGGCGAAAGAGGTCCAGGCGATCGGCGAGGCGCAGGCGCAGGCTACCGCCCGCCTTGTGGCCGAGATGGTCCGCACGCTGCAACAGCAGGGCACCACGCTGACGACCAACGATATTGAGCGGATCGTGATTACGGCGATGCAGCGCATGTCGGATCATCAGCAGCTCAGCGGCTTCTTCCGCGATGTCGCCCAGACCAGCGCGCCGGGCTCGTCGCAGTCGACAGCGCCGCCGAGCACCAATAACCCGAATCAGCCGCCTGGTTCCTGAGCTGGTGGCAAGGCCACGGCATCCGATCGTCAACTGAGGAGCAACTCTTTGGGCAGCCAACCATCCATCGTTGTTATTGGCGGCGCGTCGCTTGATATTAAAGGGCGGCTGCGGCGCGACTTTATTCCTGGCACCTCAAATGCGGCAGCTATTCAGATTAGCGTGGGCGGTGTTGGCCGCAACCTGGCCGAAAACCTGGCGCGGCTGGGCACCTCTGTCGCGCTGATCTCCGCCATCTGCGCCGACGACTTCGGACGCGCGATCGTGCAGCAGACCGAGGCGGCGGGCGTCGACATGCGCTATATGATCGTCACCAACGAGCAGCGATCGTCGAGCTATATCGCCATCCTGAGCCACGACGGCAGCCTGCTGGCCGGGCTGGATGATAGCTCGGCTGGCCGTGCGATCAGCGCCGAGTATATCCGCGAGCACGCGGCGCTGCTGGAAAACGCCGATATGGTGGCGATCGACGCCAACGTCGCGCGTCCCACCGCCGAGACGATCCTGGCGATCTGCGAGGCCGCGCGCGTGCCCGTCGCCTTCGAGCCGGTCGCGTTTGGACTGGCCGATCGATACCGGCAGCAGGTAGGCCGCTTCTACCTTGTTACGCCCAACGAGCTTGAGGCCGAGGCGCTCTCCGGCCTGCCCGTCCGCGATGTCGCCACCGCGACCGCTGCGGCACAAAAGCTGGTGTCGCTCGGCGTGGATGTGGTGCTGATCAGCCTGGCGGGCGAGGGCATCGTCTATGCCTCGGCGGATGAGGTCGGCCATCTGCCGAGCATTCCCGTCGAGATCGTCGATCCGACCGGCGCGGGCGATGCGCTGGCGGCGACGGTGATCTATGGGCTGACACATCATATTCCGCTGGCCGAATCGGTGCAGCTTGGGCAGATTGCCGCGACGGTGACGCTCAAGTCGCCGGAGACGGTCGCGCCAGAGATTAGCCTCGATTATTTGTACGCACAGCTTGAGATGTAGCCATGAATCTGTATTACACCGGCTGGTACTATCTGTTGCGCGCCGTGGTTCCGACCGCGATCTACATGAAGGTGCGTGGGCTGGAGAACATTCCCAGAACCGGCCCGTGCCTGCTGGTCGGCAACCATCTCAGCATGATCGATCCGATGTGTCTGCTGGCATACGCGCCCCGGCATGTGCATTTTATGACCAAGGCCGAACTCTTCGATCAGTGGCCGCTGAGCGTGCTCTTGCCGCCTGGCGATCCGATCAAGGTTCATCGTGGCCGCGCCGACCGCCACGCGCTGCGGCTGGCGGAGCAGTACCTCAAGCAGGGTGAGCCCGTGGCGATCTATGCCGAGGGCACTCGTGCCAGGTCGGGGATGGCCCAGGAGGCGCGCGCGGGCGTCGTCTATCTGGCCCAGCGCACCAACGCGCCGATCGTGCCCGTGGCGATCAGCGGCACCGAGCGGGTGTTTAGCAAGCGCTTTCCCTGGTATCGTCGCACGCGCGCGCAGATGACGATCGGCGAGCCGTTTCTGCTCTCGGATCTCGGCGAGGTGACGCGCCAGAATCGCGATCTGCTCGCGCAGCAGGTCATGGCGCGCGTGGCCGACCTGCTGCCGCCGGGCTATCGCGGCGTGTATCGCGCGCGGCTCGCTCCCGATACCATGCGTGAGGCCGGGGTCTTGCCCCCGCCCGCCGCAGACGCCGAAGGCGAGGAGCAGGCGCAGCCGATCGAGGCCGCCGCGACGACCGATCGCAACGGCTAGGAGAAGAACCAAGAACAAACGAACAAAGGAACAAAGGAACGACGAGTAAGCGTGTACGCCGCTCCCCCTCGCCTATGCCGCAGGCAGCGAAGGCGGAAGCCCGCCTGAGCGTGGGGCCGGGGGTGAGGGCCGGAGAACTCGAAACTTGAAACTTGAAACTCGCGCGAGCGCTGGGTGATTGCTGATGGCGAAGGTAAACATCCGCCCGGATCAGGACGAGCGGTTCATCTACATCGCGCATCGTCACTGGGTTGCGCTGCTGATCCGCGGTCTGTTTCCCGCGCTGTTCACGCTGGGTAGCGCGCTGGTGTTTGTGCTCCGCACGCTCAGCAGCGAGCCGGATTTTTTTGGACAGGCTCCGCCGCTGCTCGATCCGATCAATCTGATGCTCGTTCTGGTAGCGCTGATCTCGTTCGCGATCATCGCGTATATCTGGCTCGACTGGCGCAACGATCATTTGATCATCTCCAACAAGCGGATTATTCACGAAGATCGCACGCTGTGGCTGTCGTATATCTACGAGACGATCCCGCTGGAGCAGATCCAAAATGTGAACGTGCGCATGGAAAACGTGTTCCAGTACACGCTCAAGTACGGGCGGATCGATATCCAGGCGGCGGGGCCGACCGAGCCGATTGTGTTTTTGCGCGTCGAGCGACCAGCCGAGGTCCAGCGGCAGATCCTGGGCGAGGTCCAGCGCGAGAAGCGTCATCAGGAGGAGCGGCGGCTGGCCGCGACGATTGCGCGGCGTCTCGATCCGCAGGCCACGGTGCCGCTCAGGCCGCCGCCGCCGATCTCTCAGCGCGCCACCACGCTGCCGAGCGCGCTCCAATCGCTGCTGCCCTTTGGGCCGATCATCCAGAACGGGATCGTCACCTGGCATCGTCATTGGATTGTGCTGCTGAAGAACATGATCGTGCCGATCGTGGCCTTTCTGGTCTGGCTGCTGCTGCTGTATCTCATTCCACGCTACGGCCTCATGGAGCCAGGCACGATGGTTGTGGTGCTCGGCCTGCTGCTGGTGGTGATCGGCGTCTTAGTCTACTGGCAGTACGAAGACTGGCGCAACGATATTTATGTCCTTGAGCCGAGCAAGATTATCGATATTCAACGGCTGCCGTTTGGCCTGTATGAGAGTCGGCGCGAGGCTACGCTGGGCGTGATCCAGAACGTCAACGCGCGCAGCCCCAACGTGATCGCGAAGCTGCTGGGCTACGGCGATGTGCTGATCGAGACGGCGGGCGCTGCCGGTAACTTTACCTTCGACAACGTGCCCGATCCGGATCAGGTGCAGCGGATCGTCTTTGAGTACCGCGAGCGCTTCAAGTGGCAGCAGCGCGAGCGCGAGTGGAACAACACGCTCGATATTGTCGAGTTGTACCAGCGGATGCACCAGCGCGGGAACTCCCCTCAACCTTAGCGCGTCGAACACCACAGTGTAGCCGGGTAGATCCGCATCGCCGCGATCGGCCTGCGATCGTGGGCAGCACACGCTCCGATACGCGCTGATCGTCGTTTATCTCAGCCAGATCTCAGTCACGCGGGCGTGATACGCCCTTGAATCTATGCTACGCTTGTGGCACAGGCTGCCAGCCTACGTCCGCCTGGACGCACGGTGATGGAGGTTCGTACCTTGAACATACGTTGGTTTCATCTGCTCATCCTCGGCTCGATGCTGCTTGCGCTGTGGCCCGCGCGCGGCAGCGCGCAGCAAAACGCCGTCACCTGGCAAATAGAGGCCGGTTTCAACGGCTCGTACAAGGCCGGTACGTGGTTTCCGGTCGTGGTGACGATCTCGAATACCGGCGCGGATCTGCGCGGCACGCTCTCGGTGCAACTGCGCTCAGGCAGCGCGCTCAGCTACCGCCAGGCGATCGATCTGCCGCAGGGCGCGAAAAAACGGGTGGTCATCCATGTCAAAAGCGATGCGAATGACGGCGGCAGCGTTCGGGCGGATGTCACGCTGCGCGATGATACTGCCGTCGTGCTGAGCGAACGGGTCAACCTGAATGTGATCCAGAGCTTCAACGTCGTCGTCGGTATCCTCAGCGACGAGGAGGGCGCGCTGCCTGAGCTTGCGAATATCACCCAGCGACAGGCGAATCAGGTACAGGTGATGCGGCTCGACGGCGCGAATCTCCCCGATCGCGCCGAGCTGCTTCAGGCGTTCGATGCGATCTTTGTCCATGCGCTCTCGACCAGCACCTTTACCGACGCGCAGCGCGAGGCGCTGCGGCAGTGGCTCGACAGCGGCGGTCAGCTCGTGGTCGGCGGCGACAACTATGTTGCGCAGGAGTTGAGCGCGCTGCTTCCGGCGACGATCGGCGGCAGCGCTGGCAGCAGCAATCTCCAGGGCCTCCAGGCGATCGGCTGGAGCCTGCGCGATGCCAATCGGCAGGTGCCGCTGCTTCAGGTGCAGCCCAAGACCGGCGCGCGCGTGCTGGCCTCAAACCAGGCCGGGCAACCGCTGCTGGTCCAGCAGCGCTACGGTTCGGGCACGATCGTGATGACGGCGTTTGGCCTTGAGACGCTGCGCGATGTCGGCAATACCGCCCGTCTGTGGGAGCGGCTGCTGGCGCTGGATGTCGAGCGCTCACCATTTTGGGAAACGCTGCGCAGCCAGGGCTTCAGCATCCTGCGCGATTCGCTGCAATTGCCGGAGATCGGGTTTATCTCGGCGCTTGGTCTGCTGGGCTTCTTAGTTTTGTATATCCTGGCGGTCGGCCCGCTCAACTACCTGATCTTGCAGCGGCTCAATCGCCGCGAGTGGGCCTACGCCACAATTCCGCTGTGGGTGCTGCTCTTTACCGTCGGCGCGTACCTCTGGGGCACTGGCGGACGCGGGCGGGCGGTGGTGGTCAACCAGCTGGCGATCGTGCGCGTGCCGCAGCAGGCGACGCAGGGCCAGGCGCTCACGTATGTCTCGCTCTTCTCACCCACGCGCGCGACCTATAGCCTCCAGTTCGCGTCGCAGGCGCTCGTCTCGAATGTCGAAGATTTTATGCGCCAGGGCCAGCGGCTCAACGTGCTCTACACCGAGGGCGGCGTCGAGGTGCCGGATCTGACGGTCGATGTCGGCGGCGTGAGCCTGCTGACCGTCGAGCAGGCGGTCGCAGCGCCGCAGCTTGCCGCCGTGCTGCGCGTCGTCGATGGCGAGCAGCAGATGACGCTGCGTAATCTCAGCGATCGGCGGCTGGCGGATGTGGTGCTGCTGCGCGGCGACGGCCAGGTGCAAGAGATCGATGCCCTGGAGCCGGGTGCCGAGCGCACGATCGTGCTGCGACCCGATCACTATTTTTACGAGCAGTTGAACATCTCCGGCGGCAATGCCATTCGCCGAAACGCCGTTATCGGCCAGCTTGGCAGGATCATCCAGCCCGGCGCTTTCTTTCCGGGCGACTTCGGCCCGGTGCCAGCGGTACCGCCGCCGCCGGTGATGGAGGTGGAGCCTGTGCCAGGCGGTGTGCTGCCGACCGCCACGCCAGCAACGATCGGCGAGCAGCCCGCGACGGTCAGGGTACAGCCCGATCCGCAGCAAATCTGGTATGTGCTGGGCTGGCAGCCACAGTCGCCGGTGGAGTTGAACCTGGATGGCAGCCCGGTACAGGCGGAAGGTGAGACGCTCTACATCTGGACCGCGCAGGAGGAGCAGTAAGATGGCAGCGATTGTTGAAACCCGCGATCTCACCAAGCGCTACGATAGCCTGGTGGCGCTCGATCATCTCAACCTGACGATCCCCGAAGGCGCGATCTACGGCTTCATCGGTCCCAACGGCGCGGGCAAGACCACCACGATGCGTATCCTGACCGCGCTGCTCAAGCCGACATCCGGCGAGGCTCGCGTTGCCGGGCACGAGGTCACGCGCGATCCTCGCGCGATCCGCCGTCTGGTCGGCTGGATGCCCGACTCGTTCGGCGTCTACGACAACATGAAGGCCTGGGAGTACCTCGATTTCTTCGCGGCCTCCTACGGCGTGCCTGAGCAGCGGCGCAAACAGCAGATCGAAGAGCTGCTCGATCTGGTCGATCTCAGCGGCAAGCGCGACGAGTATGTGATGGGCCTCAGCCGGGGCATGAAGCAGCGGCTCTCGCTGGCGCGCACGATGGCCCACGATCCGCGTCTGCTGATCCTCGACGAGCCTGCGTCGGGCCTCGATCCACGCGCGCGGATCGAGCTACGCGAGCTGCTGAAAGAGCTGCGCTCGCTGGGCAAGACGATCATGATCTCGTCGCATATTCTGACCGAGCTGGCCGAGATGTGTACGCATATCGGGATTATCGAGGCCGGCAGGCTGCTGATCACCGGCGAGGTCAACCAGATCCTCGCGTCGCTCCAGCCGCATCGCACGATCGAGGTGCATGTGCTGGCCGAGGCGGAGCGCGCGCAGGCGTTGCTGCGTCAGATGCCGGGCGTTCGCGAGGTCCGGCTGCTGGAGCCAGCCGTCCAGGTAGCCGCGTCGGATCAGCAGCCAATCGCCGCACATAGCCCAGCCGATGCGCAGGCGGCGCTGGCCGAGGTACTGCCCGGCACCTCGGAGCGGACGATGCTTTACGTCGATTTTGTCGGCGATGATGCGGCCTTGAGCGCGATCTTGCATGGCCTGACGGCAGCCGGTGTGCCGGTGGTTCACTTCGCCGGTCAGGTCAGCGATCTGGAAGATATTTTTATGCAGGTGACACGCGGAGTAACGCAATGAGCTGGCTGTCGAATGCTAATCCCGTGCTGGTGAAGGAACTGCGAGGGCGCATGCGCGGCGCGCGCGCCTTTGTGATCCTCACCGTGTTTTTGCTGGTGCTGGCGATCCCGACGGTCTTGATCTACCTGTCGATGGCGCAGACCGTGCGCTTCGATCCGTTCAGCGCCGGGCAGCAGATCGGCAAGGCGCTCTTCATCGGCATCGTCACGATCGCGCTGATCCAGATTATGATCGTCGTGCCGGGCCAGGCCGCAAGCGCGCTCACGTCGGAGAAAGAGCGCGAAACCTACGATCTGCTCATCTCGACGCTGCTGCCGCCCTGGAAGATCATCATCGGCAAGCTGCTGGCGGCGCTGGCCTACGCGGTGCTGTTGATCGTCGCGGTGATCCCGTTCATGGCCGTCTCGTTTTTCTTCGGCGGCGTCACGCTGCAAGAGTTTCTGCTGGCGCTGCTTGGCCTGCTCGTCACGGTGATCCTCTTTGGCTCGATCGGCATCCTGTGGTCGGTAATCATGCGCCGCAGCCTGGCCGCGACGATCGTCACCCAGGCGACGACCGTCGCGGTGCTGCTGGGCATTCCGTTTCTGATGGTCGTCTTTGCAATCCTGTTCCTGTCCCGCCCGACCGAGCCGGAGTGGACGCGCAGCGGTGTCTTTCTCTTCCTGTGGCTCAGCTTTATGTCGCTGCATCCGTTTCTGGCGCTGGGATCGAGCGAGATCTTGCTCACCGAGGGCCAGACCGATGTGCTCTTTTCGGCTGAGCGCGGCAATCTGTTTTTGTTGCCGACATCCGGCTTTCGCGACGGGGTTAACGAAATGATGCTGCCGCAGCCGTGGCTGCTGTACACCCTCGAAGGGCTGCTGATCAGCGTCGTGCTGGTGGCGATCAGCATCCGGCTGCTCGGCCCGATCAACGATGGTCCGCGTCGTCGCCGCAAATGACCCGCCGACGATGTGCTACTCTGTGTGCGCGACATATCGCCAAATGATCGATGTTGTGGGAGGGCTGTCGTGGAACAGGTCTATGTATCAAACCATCCGCTGGTTCAGCATAAGCTGACGCTGCTGCGGCGCGTCGAGACGGAGCCGAAGAAGTTTCGCGAGCTGGTGCGTGAGCTTACGCAATTTTTGATCTACGAGGCGACGGCGGATCTGCGTCTGACCGATAAAGAGGTACAAACGCCACTGGCGGCCTACACTGGCAAGGAGATTGGCGAGCGCATCGGGCTGGTGCCGATCCTGCGGGCCGGGCTGGGCATGGTCGATCCCGTGCTGGAGATGATCCCGACGGTGCGCGTGTGGCACCTGGGTCTTTACCGCGACACCAAAACGCTGGAGCCGATCTCGTACTACAACAAGCTGCCGCCTCAGGCGGATGTCGATCTGTGCCTGATCCTCGACCCGATGCTGGCGACCGCAGGCTCGGCCACGGCGGCGGTCGATGTGCTCAAGCAGTGGGGCGCGCAGCGGATCAAGTTCCTGGGGCTGATCGCCGCGCCGGAGGGCGTGCGGCGGCTCACCGAGGCGCATCCCGACGTGCCGATCCATCTGGCCGCGATCGACGAGCGCCTCAACGATCACGCCTACATCGTGCCCGGCCTCGGCGACGCGGGCGATCGACAGTTCGGCACGGGCTAGGCCGGAGAACACAGAGCCGGGGAACAACGAGTACGTGTATAAGCCGCTCCAGCTCTGCTATGCCGCAGGCGATCGGAGAGGGCCGCAACACAGAGTCACGTATGGCAGGGATACGGTTGAGCCGCGTCCCTGCCGCTTTTTGGCGGCGGCCTGAGGAGCCGTAAGCATCATGCTATAATATGTATAGCTGTTCGGGGCTGATACAGCTTTTTTTGACTCGTCTAAGGAACTGGTATCTCCATGAATATATTTTCTCGCCGCAACACAGGGGTCAGCGAAGACGCGGTGATGCGCGCGCTCAGCACGGTGCAGGAGCCTGAGCTAGGCGGCGATCTGGTCAGCCGCAAGATGATCAAAGACGTGCGGATCGAAGGCGGTCGTGTCTCGATCATCGTCGATCTGACGACGCCGGCCTGTCCGCTCAAAGATCAGATTCAAGATGAGGTGCGCGCGGCGGTGATGCAGGTCAGCGGCGTGCAGGAGGTGGCGGTCGAGTTTACCGCGACGGTGCGTCAGCGGCCCGGCCTGTTCGACAAAGCCTCGGTGCCCGGCGTGGCGCATGTGCTGGCGGTAGCCTCAGGCAAGGGCGGCGTCGGCAAGAGCACCGTCGCCACCAATCTGGCGATTGCGCTGACGCAGGAGGGCGCTCGGGTTGGCCTGCTCGACGCCGATGTGTACGGCCCGTCGGCTCCGATCATGCTGGGCTTGAAGAACCGGCAGCCGATGGTGCAGGATAACAAGATGGTGCCGCTGGAGGCCTACGGCATCAAAACGATCTCGGTCGGCTTTATGGTGCCTGAGAACCAGCCGCTGATCTTTCGTGGCCCGATCATCTCGTCGATGCTGCGCCAGTTCTTGTACGAGGTCCACTGGGGCGAGCTAGATTATCTGGTGGTCGATCTGCCGCCCGGCACCGGCGATATTCAGCTCACGCTCGCCCAGGCGATCCCGCTCTCCGGCTCGGTGATCGTCACCACGCCGCAGGATGTTGCGATGGCCGACGTAATACGCGGCATCGAGATGTTTAAGAAGCTGGACGTGCCGATCCTGGGCCTGATCGAGAATATGAGCTATTTCTGCTGCCCGAACTGCGGCGAGCGCTCGGAGATTTTCTCACACGGCAGCGCGGCACGCGCCAGCAAGCAGTTTGACGTGCCGTTCCTGGGCGAGATCCCGCTGAGTCTGGCGATTCGTGAGGGCGGCGATGTTGGCAGGCCCGCTGTCACCAGCGAGCAGCCGGAGGCGTACGCCGAGGCGTTCCGCGATGTGGCGCGTAACCTGGCGGGCCGGATCAGCGTTGAAGCGTTTGCGCGGGCTTAGTCCGTCGATAGGCCGGGGCGGCGCATTCCTTCGCGAGAAGTGACGCGCGTATGAGTATGTTTATTCCACTGAGCGATCTGCGCTCCGACGAGCCGCAGACCGAGACGTATATTCCAGCGCCGGAGGAGTTCTACCGACAGGGTGGCCCTGCGCTGGATTCGTTCAAGCGGCGGATCAACTACCTGCGCATCTCGCTTACCGACCGCTGCAACTTTCGCTGTCTGTACTGCATGCCGGAGCACGGCGCGCACTTCGCGCCCCGCGATCAGTTGCTCACCGACGCCGAGCTGGTGCGCGTCGTTGGGGCGGCGGCATCCGTCGGCTTCGAGAAGATTCGCCTGACCGGCGGCGAGCCGACGCTGCGCCGGAATATTATCGAGATCATGCGCGGCATTGGGGCCACGCCCGGTATTCGCGAGATCTCAATGACGACCAATGGGCTGCGGCTGGCGGAGATGGCGGAGCCGCTGCGCGAGGCCGGTCTGACTCGCGTCAATATCTCGATCGATTCGCTCAAGCCCGAAAAGTTTCGCCAGATGACGCGCGGCGGTGATTTTGCCCGTGTCTGGGCCGGCATCGAGGCGGCGGAGCGCGTCGGGTTCCAGCCGATGAAGCTGAACGCGGTGGTGGTGCGCGGCCTGAACGACGACGAGGTCGCCGATATTGCGCGGCTGACGGTCGATCGACCCTGGCAACTGCGGTTTATCGAGATGATGCCGCTGGCGGGCGTGGGCGATCTGGCCGAGCAGAGCGTGGTCCCGACGCGCGAGATCATCGCGCGGCTGGAGCGAGTATACGGCCCGCTGGAGTTCGTGGGCTGGTTCGGCAGCGATCCCGCGCGCACCTACCGCATTCCGGGGGCGCAGGGCACGCTCGGCTTTATCTCGTCGATCACCGAGCCGTTCTGCTCGACCTGCAACCGGATGCGGCTGACCGCCGACGGCAAGCTGCATCTGTGCCTGCTGCGCGACAACGAGCTTGATCTGCGCGCGGCGCTGCGTAACGGCGCGTCCGACAAGGATCTGGCGGCGCTGATCCGCCAGGCGGTCTGGCTCAAGCCCTGGGGCCACGGGCTGCCGGAGGGCGTTAAGCCAACGCTGCGCGGGATGTCGGAGCTGGGCGGCTGATAGCTAGCTGTCTGGTGTCTATTCACGCTCGATCGGAGCGCGTGGACATCCACGCGCTCTTTTTTTGGTCGCCGTGCCTGTCTGCTACAACCCGACCAACGAGCGCTCGGTCGCTTCGAGCAGCACCGCCTCGTGGTGGGGCTGTGGCAGCAGCCGCTCGACCGTGGCATGATACTGCTTAACTTCTTGGTCGATCCGCTCGGCGCTCCAGCCGAACCGGCTGCCGAGGATCGCGGCGGCAGCGTCGGCGATCTCCAGGCCACGTCCGGCGCGATAGGCGCTCATGGTGCGGCGGAAGAGCACATCCGTCAGCGATCGTGCCTGCTCGTGCTGTATCGCATAGACGAGCTGCGCGCCGATCAGCGGCTGCTCAGTCGGCAGACGGCGGCGTAGCTCCGGCTGCTCATCCGTCAGCGCCAGCAGCGTCGCGCTCTGCGAGCCGTAGATCTGCGCAAGCTGCTCGATCGTCGCAGTGTCCAGGCCATAGCGCTGCTCAAGATTCCGCCCATGCGCCCGTACGATCGCCTCTGGATTGTCCCAGGCCGCGCCCGGCAGCGGCGTAGTCGCGGTTCGTGAGCGCACGCGAACGCCCAGCCGTCGACATACGGCGTCGACCGCGTGCTCGGCCAGGCTGCGGTACGTCGTGATTTTGCCGCCGATGATCGAGAATAGCCCGTACACGCCATCGTGCCTGCCGTGATCGTACAGAATATGCCGCCGGGTGATGCCGCCCGCCTCTCCCGCATGGACGTAGGGCAGCGGACGCACGCCGGAGTAGGTGTAGAGCACGTCGTCGGCGCTCAGGTTGGCGTCGGGGATGGTGTGGTTCGTCGAGCGCAGCAGGTATGCGACCTCGTCGGCGGTGGCGCGGACCTCGCCGAGATCGCCCTCGAAGTGTGTATCGGTCGTGCCGATCAGGTACAAGCCCTGCCACGGCACGATGAAGAATTGCCGCCGATCGTCGCGCGCGGCGATGTAGAGCGCGCGCCGGGGAGCGCCGGGAAACGGACGCACGATGATATGCGAGCCTTTGGTCCCGCCAATCTGCCGTTTGGTCGTCACGCCCAGCTCACCGAGCGCCTGATCGACCCACGGCCCGGCGCAGTTGATGATCGTGCTGCCGCGCGCGGTCACGCTTGTGCCGCAGAGCGTGTCGTGCAGCTCGACGCCGCGCACCTGTCCGTCGCTGTGCTGAAGCTCGCCCGCCGCGACGTAGTTGAGCGCTACCGCGCCGTGCGCCACAGCATCCAGCACCGACTCAAGGCACAGTCGTTCGGGATACGTCACCTGACCGTCGTAGTAGATCGCACCACCGCGCAGGCCGCTGGGCGATAAGCCCGGCTCGACCTCGCGCAGCCTGGCGCTGCTGTAAAGTTTGTAGCGCGGGAGGCTTTTATCGAAGGAGAGGATGTCGTAGCCCAGCATCGCGAGGTACATATCAGGCAGGCTGTAGCGCAGGCCGCGCAGGATCGGGATCGCGTGGAAGTTGTTTCCGGCGTAGACCGGCAGCACAAAGGCCAGCGGCTCGACCAGATGCGGCGCGATCCGCAGCAGGATCTCGCGCTCACGCAGCGACTCGCGCACCAGCGGGATCTCGGCGTACTCCAGGTAGCGCAGACCGCCGTGGATCAGCCGTGTCGACCAGCTCGTGGTGCCGCCGCCCCAGTCGCCGCGCTCGACGACCAGCGTGCGCAGCCCGCGTAGCGCCGCGTCGCGCGCAATGCCCGCCCCGTTGATCCCGCCGCCGATCACGATCACATCCCAGTTGATCTGCTCTACCCGTGCCAGTTGTCGCTCGCGCGTCTCGCTCATGTGCGTCCTACCTGCTACACGTTTGCATCTGCGTGGTATCGTACCACGGAAACCGCTTTCCGATGGCGTGCAGCGCAGGCTGCGGATTATGCGCTATCTAGCTGCTCTTAGGCATTCGCCCTATGCTCAACCCCTACTTTCACTCTTTCCATTTGTGTACTAGAATTAAGTATGCTCGTGGGAGGATCATCGATGAGCACGAAAACGGTTGATGTGCAGGAAGCACAACATCAGCTTGCTGAGCTGCTTACTTTAGCGCAGCAAGGCAACGAAGTGATTATTGCTGAAGGAAACAGGCCGCTTGCTCGTCTGGTTCCGTTTACGCCGCCTGGTAAACCTCGCGTCGCAGGTCTTCATCAAGGAGCCATGCAGATGCATCCTGATTTTGATGAGCCGCTACCCGACGAGTTCTGGATGGGTGCCGCGTGAGATTAGTGCTCGACACGCAAATTTTCATCTAGTGGGACAGTGAGCCACAGAAGCTATCACCACAAGTGCTTGCACTATGCCAAGATCAGAGTCATACGTTAATTTTGAGTGTTGCAAGCGTATGGGAGATGCAGATCAAGTCGCAGCTTGGCAAGCTGAATCTCGATCGCCCTTTGTCTGATATCATTGAAAGTCAGCAATTGATCAATAATCTTGAGCTACTCCCTGTGCAGTTAGCGCATGTACTCGCGCTACAATATCTTCTACCACATCACAAAGATCCATTCGATCGTCTCATTATTGCCCAAGCGTTGGTAGAGGGTATGCCAGTCATTAGTGTTGATGCTACATTTCCGCTCTATCCTGTCACCGTGCTTGGCTGATTCGACCGTTCGGACACTGTATCCTAAGCATCATCCTTGATCCAAACGTGATGCGAGGGGGATTGCCGCCCCTCGCCCGCGCCGCTGTCACCTGCCGCAACGTAACCGCTCACGTATCACGCTGGAAGCGCGGCAGAGCGCTTATGCCGACTTCGGCCCGATGTACACGACTTCCAGCAGGATACGATCGGGCGACTCGAACATCACCTGATAGTAGGTGTGCTCCTCGCTTCGGGAAAACTCCGCGCGGTGCCGTGGCGTCTCAAAGAGCAGCTCCACGCCTCGCTCCCTGAGGTAGTCTGCAACTGCATCGACATCGGCCTGCGATGCCACGCCGAGGCCCAGGTGGTTCATCCCCGGCCCGTCGTAGTCGTTGCTGACGGGCTTGACCTGGCCGATGAACCAGAGGCTGCCGACGCGCTTGTCGGCTACACCAAGCATTCCCTCGTTGTCGACGATGGCATGCCAGCCCAAGAAGGCCATCAAGTCTTTGTAGAACGGCATGTTTGCTGGCTGGACGTTGAACTGGATGTGCGAGAAGTGGCTTTGCACGGTGCTTTCCTCCGATGATGCTGTGGTCGACTCATACCAATGCCATCCCTTCTTACCGCTCTCTGCTAGCTTTATACGTTAGAACCTCTATTCTAAATTGTCAAATCCAACGGCGACGATCTGCAAGCTCTCCTCGATCGCTTCCGCGCCGCTCCCACAGCCATCGTGATCCGACGATAATGGTATAGTATCCGCGTCTTGGGCACGCAAGGAAGTTAAGTTTTGTTCCGTTGTTCTTTTGTTCTTTGTTCTTCTCAGGAGGTTCTACATGGCTGCTCCGCGCGCGGTGGTCGAGGCCGCACGCCGATATGTGCGCGAGCGCTTCCCAGAGATGCAGGGTATGCGCTGCTCAGGCGCGCCCTCGCCCGTCGCAGGCAAGTATATCGTAACGGCCCGGCGCACACAGGTGACGCAGGATGGGCGGACGATCGAGCGGATCGTGCGGGTGACGCTGGATGCCGACGGCAACGTGCTGCGGGCGACGGCCTCGAAGTAGGAAAATCGCGGCGGCCCGATCGACCGCCGATGCGACCGTAGCTGTCACACGCCTGAGGTACAACGAAGAGATGAACAGGAGCGTGATGTCCACAACACACCTGACGCTGACCGAGGCGCAGCGGATCGCGGTGGCTGCCCAGGCGCTGGATCGCCAGCCAGCCGCGCCCGCAAGCAAAGCCGATGTGCTGGCGCTCGTCCGGCAGCTTGGCTGTATTCAGATCGACACGATTCATGTGGTGGCGCGCAGCCCCTACCTCGTGCTGTGGAGTCGCCTGGGCGCTTACGATCCGGCCTGGCTGGACGAGCTGCTCTATCCCGACCGGCAGGTCTTTGAATATTGGGCGCATGCCGCCAGTATTATCCCGATCGAGCACTGGCCGCTTTTCCGCAGCCGGATGCTGGCCTATGCCAATGGCGACCGGGGCTGGTGGGCGGAGTGGCAATCCGAGAACGCCGATGTGCTGGCGCATGTGCTGGCCGAGATCCGGGCGCGTGGTCCGCTTGGCGCTGCGCACTTTGAGGCACCGCCGGATCATCGCGGCGGCTGGTGGGAGTGGAAGCCAGCCAAGCGCGCGCTCGACTCGCTCTGGAGCGCTGGCGAGCTGATGATCGAGCGGCGGGTCAACTTCCACCGGCGCTACGAGCTGCGCGAGCGGCTGCTGCCCGATTGGGACGATGCGCAGATGCCGTCTGAGGACGAGCGACGGCGATGCCTGGCCGAGATTGCGCTCCGGGCGATGGGCCTGGCAACGGTTCGTCAGCTTGCCGACTATTTCCGCCAGAGGCAGACCGGATTGAGCGAGACTCTAGAGGCGTTTGTCGCGGAAGGTCTGGCCGAGCGGGTGCAGGTCGCCGATTGGCCGATGCCAGCCTACGTCCATCGCAGCGCCTGGGAGCGCTACTGTGGCGGCCTGCCCGCGCCGGAGCATACCACGCTGCTCTCGCCCTTCGACAGCCTGATCTGGGATCGTGAGCGGACCCGCGCGCTGTGGGGCTTCGACTACACGCTGGAATGCTACGTGCCCGCGCCCAAGCGACGCTACGGCTACTTCACGCTGCCGATTCTGCGTCGCGGCACGCTCGTCGGGCGGCTCGACGCCAAGGCCGAGCGCAAAGCGGGCGTGTTTCGCGTCAAGGCGCTGTATCTTGAGCCCGACGTGCCGCCCGACGAGTCCCTGGTGGCCGACCTGGCGCGGGCGCTGCAAGCCTGTGCCGACTGGCATCGCACGCCGGAGGTCACGATCGATCGGACGGAGCCGCCGACGCTGCAAGCGCCGCTGAGCGCTGTGCTGCGTGGGTGAGGGCCTGCCCCAAAAGCGCCTGTGACGGTAGCCGCAGCCACAAAAAATCCACTCGATCCGCTTGCGTCAAACCGGTTTGCATGGTATACTGCCTGCCACGCGAGGGCGATTAGCTCAGTTGGCTAGAGCGCTGCCTTCACACGGCAGAGGTCACTGGTTCGAGCCCAGTATCGCCCACCAGCCAGCAGCACTCCTTGATGGGAGTGCTGCTTTTTTGTTCCTCGCCGCATCCAAAACGAAACGATAAGCGTCCATTGATCGTCCGCGTTGCTGCATCCAACACGAAACTATAGGCGTACATTGATCGTCCGTGTTGCTGTGTCCAACGTGATTACTATTCATCGTAGTGATAAAATAGGTCAGCATGAGAGCAAGTAAGTAAAATGTCGGTTTAATCCCTTCACTCTGGCCCCTGTTTAGGTTATACTATGCTTGCTTTAACGTGCGAGGTAGTAGTTAATAGTGGTTGAAGGCTATCAAAGAAACGGGGCGGAGTATCGCGCGCAGCTTGCCGATATTATTCGGCGTGCGGCAGCTCTGGAAGCTCATGCGCGCAAAGAATCAACGGCTCCAGGTATCCATGATCCGCAGCGCGCCGCGTGGACACGTATCGAGCGCCGCTACGCGACCGTTCGTGGTAACGCGCAGCATCTACTCCTGATCCACGAGCGGATCGATCAACGCCGCAAACCGCTCTTCCGTTTCCTCCGCTATCTCAACCTGCTGTAACATCACCACACAGCGTCGCCTCTGCCTGGCGAACTATGGTACATTTCTAGCGTACAATCGACGAATCTCGTCGGCGATAGCGATGAAGGATGGCCTACCATGAGCCAGGAAATGCTGCATATTTTGTTCGCAATCGTAGCCGGGATGCTGGTGTTTGTGTTTCTTGCGATTCGCCGCTACTGGGAAGCCAGGGTCAATATCAGCGAGGAAGAGGAAGATCTGGAGCGGCGCATGGCCTCGCTCAACGAACGGCAGGCCAACCGGCGGCGCGACGACGAGATTGTGCGCCTGCTGCGCGGCGACGAGCAGCCTGTCGTCGGCGAGCGGCGCAACCGGAGCGACTAGCGGGCGGCTCAGATGCCCAGGTAAAAGAACGTCAGCAGGATGCCCAGAATCAGCACGGACGCCAGCAGCGCCGAGACGAAAAACGGATAGTCCTCAAGACGGTGCGGGCGGTGCATGGCGCGCTGTTCGAGCCGCCGCCGAAAGCGCGCGACCCGGCTCGACATGCCTGCGGGGAGTAGCGGCAGCCGCCGCAATTGCTGCGCGACTTGATGCGCGGCCTGCACGCGCTGCTGGCAGCGGCTACAGAGCTGCACATGCCGCTCGACGATCCGCCGCGTGCGCTCGTCGGCAATGCCATCGGCGTAGTCGGACAAGAATGGTTCGAGATCCGTGCAATCTATCATCATTTCTGCGAGAGATCGAGCAGCCGCCCGCGAGCGGTCGCAACCTGCTTGCGCACGTCGCGCTCAGGAATCCCCAAGATCTGCGCCAGCTCGGTTGTCTCCAAGCCTTCATGATACCGCAAAAGCAGCAGCGCGCGCTCCATCGGCGGCAGTTCCGCCAGTTGTCGCAGCAGCGCCGCCTGCCAGCTATGGCTCTGCGGCGCCAGCGGACGTACCACGAATCCGCGTGCGACATAGCCGCGCACCGTAGCGATAGCCGCCGTCCAGACCGCGAGATCATCCATCGGCGGATCGCGCCTGACAAACACGCTTTCGGTCGCCTGGGCTGCCAGCTCAGCGTCGCCCAACACCTGATAGGTAAATCCCAGCACACGCAGGTAAAGCCGGTCGAGCAGCTCGCGCGGAGTCATCTTCGCGCGCTGCGACGATCCCTTGAACATGGCACTCTTCCTCCGCTGTGCCTGCAAGCTGACGCATCCGACCCGCCGAAGACGCGCGCGGCGCGTCGATCGACGCGCCACACAGCCTCGCACATGGGAGCGGATCGCAGGCTCTTACCAGCGGCCAAGCTGCGCGTGACCCTCGGCAAACATCGCGCCGACCGAGATGCCCTTGTGGATGCGCAGGATCGTCTCGCCCAGCAGCGGCGCGACCGATGTCACCTGCAAGCCGCTCCAGGCATCGGGCGGATGCGGGATCGAGTCGGTCGTGATCAGCATCTCGATCGCGCACTGCTTGAATCGCTCGATCGCACCCTCGCACAGCAGCGGATGGATTGTCGCCGCGATCAGCCGATCGGCACCTTTTTCTTTGAGCAATTCCGCGACCCGCAGCATCGTCTTGCCTGTCGCCACCTCGTCGTCGACGATCACACAGGACCGACCGGCGACATCGCCCAGCAGGTTAAGATGGCTTGATCCGACCTCGTCGAGATCGTGGCGGCGCTCGACCAGCGCCAGCGGCATCCCCAGCGATTCGGCGAAGTTCCGGGCACGCTTGGCAAAGCCCAGGCTCGGCGCGACAACCGTGGCGTTGGTCAGCTCAAGCTCGCGCACCCGTTGCAGCAGCAGATGCATCGTGCTCATCTCATCGAACGGGATGCGGAAAAAGCCCTGGATCTGACCGGCGTGGAGATCGAGCGTCAGCACGCGGCTCGCGCCCGCCACCTCGATCATATCGGCCAGCAGCCGGGCGCTGATCGGCACGCGCGGCTGATCGCGCTTGTCGGTGCGGCTGTAGGCGTAGTACGGCAGCACGGCGGTAATCCGGCCCGCCGAGTCGCGTCTGCATGCGTCGATCGTCAGCAGCAGCTCCATAATCCGGTCGCTTAGTGGCGAGTGGAGCGATTGCACAATAAAGACATCTTGCTCGCGAACGCTCTCTTGCAGCTTGACAAAAATGTTGTCGTTGGCAAATTTCTCGATGTGAATGCCTGAGGGCCGCACGCCAATGTACGAGCAGATCGCCTCAGTCAGCGCCGGATGGCCCGTACCGCTGAAAATGCGCATTTCGTCAAAACGACTCATACTTATTCCTAATTATTGGGCCTGGCACCTGCCCCGGCCTGTTGTTCTAAGTTTCGAGTTCCAGGTTGCAAGTTTCGAGTTCCAGGTTATTCCCTTGCTCCTTTGTTCCCCTGTTCCTTTGTTCTTTCGCTGCGATGCTATGCTGAATCATCGATGGTCAAAGCGTCGATAAATTGTGTCGCTCCCTGGAGCGGCGTGCGCAGCAGCGCTTGCGCGCGGCGAACATCCAGCCGTACATCGGTGGGCCGCCGCAGCCCGCTCTCGACGGTCGAGATCGCGCGCAGCCGCGCGGGATCGTAGCCCCAGCGACGAGCAATCAGCCTGCCAAGCGCATAGCGGCTGAGCGCCTCGGTGCCTGCGACGTTGAGCACGCCGCCGTAGTCATGGTCCGTCAGCTCAAGCACCGCCGCGGCCAGATTGCCGACAAAGACCGGGCAACGAATCTCGTCGCTAAAGAGCGCGTCGGATCGCTTGCCGGTCAGCATATCCAGCACCATGCGCACATGCTTGTACGGCTGCGCGCCGATGATCAGCGATGTACGAACGATCGCCGCCGACGGCAGGAGCGCCTTCACCGCCGTCTCCGCCGCCGCCTTGGCCGCGCCATAGGGCGTGATCGGCTCAGGCATCGCGTCTTCATCGTACAGGCCGCTTGCGCCGCTGAAGATCGCATCGCTCGATACATGCACCAGCCGCGCGTGGTGCTGCCGCGCCGCGAGCGCCACATGCGCCGCGCCGTCGGCGTTGGTAGCCCAGTCGTTCGGCTCGGTGATCGCCGTGTGGACGATCGCGTCAGGCCGGATAGCGGCAACACACCCGGCGACCGCATCACGATCCCGTACGTCGAGCTGCTGCCACTGAATGCCCGCCAGCGGCAGCGGCGCGCGGCGAAACGTTCCGATCACCTGCCAGCCCGCTGCGTGTGCCTGACGAGCCAGCTCACGGCCAAGGTAGCCGCTCGCGCCGGTGATCAGCAGCGTGCCGCTCATGCGCCGGGCTGCCCATCGGGATCGTTGCTCTCTGCCGCCAGCGTATCCAGGTATTCGAGCGCCGCGCGTGCCGCTGCCTGCGCCGCCGCCTGCTTGCTGTTGCCCACGCCGATGCCGAGCCGATCGCCGCCCGCATGGACCTCGATCGTGAAGACGCGATTATGATCGGGGCCTTCGGCGCTCACCGTGCGGTAGCGCGGCGTTTGATTGCGCTCCGACTGGACGCGCTCTTGCAGGCGGCTTTTGTCGTCCAGTTGCAGCCCATGTACGGCAATGCGCGCGGCCTCCGATTCGAGAAACGGCAGCAGAAAGCGATTGGCTGCATCCATGCCCTGATCGAGATAGATCGCCGCGATCACCGCCTCGAAGGCATCGGCCAGCAGATTATCGCGGTTGCGACCGCCGCTATGCTCCTCGCCCTTGCCCAGCTTGAGATAGCCGCCAAGCTCCAGCCTGCGCGCGAACTGGGCCAGCATCCCCGTGCGCACCAGTGAGGCGCGCATCGCCGTTAGCTCGCCCTCGCCGCGCTGTGGAAAGGTCTGATACAGAAATTGTGCCGTCAAGAAATTGAGCACTGAATCTCCCAGAAACTCCAGCCGCTCGTTCGGTTGCAGCGAGGTTTGATAGTGCTCATGGACGTAGGAGCGATGCGTGAGCGCGCTCTGGAGCAGATCGGGGTTCTGGAACTGCACGCCGAGCGCCGACATCAATTTTTCAACCGAAGGCATACGTTCTCGGTGTTCGTTCCGAGCTGCCTGCTCTGCGGCAGGCAAGCTCAGAACGGAATAGAAATCACGGCTCGTAGCTGCCAAAGATCAGGCTCACGTTGTGACCGCCAAAGCCGAATGAGTTAGACATAGCTCGTCTGATAGTGGCAGGTCGTGGCGTGTTCGGCACGTAGTCGAGGTCACAGTCGGGGTCGGGCGTGCTGTAGTTGATCGTGGCCGGCAGCAGGCCCTCACGAATCGCCAGGATCGAGACGATCCCTTCGACCGCGCCCGCCGCGCCCAGCAGATGCCCAAGCTGCGACTTGGAGGAGCTGATCGGCAGGCGGTAGGCCGCGTCGCCAAAGACATTTTTGATCGCCAGCGTTTCCAGGCGGTCGTTCGCCTGCGTGGATGTGCCGTGCGCGTTCAGGTAGTCGATGTCGCCCGGTTGCAGCCCGGCATGGTTGAGCGCAAGCTGCATCGCTTTGCCAGCGCCGGAGCCGATCTCGTCGGGCATGGTGATGTGATAGGCGTCGGCGGTCGCGGCGTAGCTCAGCACCTCCGCCAGGATCGTCGCGCCGCGCTCCAGCGCGTGCTCCAGCCGCTCAAGGATCAGAATGCCCGCGCCCTCGCCCATCACGAAGCCGTCGCGCGTCTTGTCGAATGGCCGCGACGCGCCAGCGGGATCGTCGTTGCGGGTGGAGAGCGCTTTGGCCGCGTTGAACCCGGCGATTGCCAGCGGCACGATCCCTGCCTCGGTTCCACCGGCGATCATCACATCGGCATCGCCCCGGCGGATGATCGCCGCCGCCTCGCCGATCGCGTTGCCCGCCGTCGCGCAGGCTGAGACGGGCGCGTAGTTGGGTCCTTTCGCGCCGTAGCGGATCGAAACCATGCCGCCGGCCATATCGGCGATCATCATCGGCACGGTGAAGGGGCTGACGCGGCCAGGGCCGCGCGAGCGCATGGCCTCCATGTTCTCGCTCAACGTCTGGATGCCGCCGATGCCGCTGCCGATCAGCACGCCCACCCGATCGCCGTTGGCCTCGGTGATCTGAAGCTCCGCGTTGCGCAGCGCCTCGTCGGTCGCGGCGATTGCAAGCTGAATCACCCGATCGGTGCGCCGCGCCTCCTTGCGGTCGAGCACCGTCGCGGGGTCGAAGCCGCGAACCTCGGCGGCAATTTTGGTATCGAAGCCTTCAGCATCGAAGCGCGTGATCGGCCCGATCCCGCTGCGAGCCGCTTTGATGCCATCCCACAGGGTTGGTACATCTAAACCTAGCGGCGTCACAGCGCCCAGGCCGGTGATTACCACGCGGGGTACGTTCCCCATTGCCGCCTCCCTTTAGCAATACATAAACATAGCGCGATCATCTCGCGCCCATTATAGCAAATCGACCGATTGTGGTGGAGTATGCCCGATGGTTTCGGCTACTCTTCTTCCAGCGCGGCGCGAACCTGCTGCAAGAAGCGTCGTCGCTCCTCGACGAAGGCAGCAAACGCCTCGTCGCCCTCGGCGCGCGTGTTTTCGGCCAGTCGGGCCAGCGCACGATCGGCGGCATCGCCGGTCAGCGCCTCATGCTCCAGCACCACCGCCTCGATCTCGTCGCCTGTCTCCGCCTGCAAATAGGCCTGGATCGCGTCGAGGACCGGCTGCTGCGCGCGATACTGCTCGCGCATCTCACGCAGCGCCGCCCGGCGCTCGTCGAGGCCATCGGCGATCCGTGGCTTGCCCTCTTGACGAGCCTGCCGCGCATAGGTCGCCAGCGCGTCGTCGGCCCAATCTTCCAGCAGCTCAGGATGCTCGTCCACGGTGCGGGCCAGATCCTGCCCGGTTGTGCTGCGCAGCACGGCAAAGGCCAGCTCTTCCAGCGCTTCGGGCGTGATCCGCGCGGCTGCTTCCCCGTCGAATGCGACCGAGACGGTGGGCGCGTGCGCGCGAATCTGCTTGACCTGCTCCAGCAGCTCGGCGGCGCGCGCAAAGCCATCGGCGGCATCGACCTGCCCATGCTTGATCGCCTCCGCCGCCAGCTCCTGCATGATCGCCACCGCCTGCGGCTCGTTCAGAATCGGATGCTGCTCAAGGATCTGTTGCAGCTCCGCCGGACCCTTGGCGTCGAGCAGCGCCTGGATCGCGATCACGATCGGCGGCAGATCTTCGCGCTCTTCTTCGCCGCCGGAGCCTGCCAGCGCCTCGCTGCGGATGACATGGGCCACTCCGGCCAGGCCAGCCTCGGCCTGAACATCGCCCAGGTAAGGCAGCCGATGCGTCTCCGGCAGCGCGCCGATCAGCGTCCACAGCAGCGTTTGCCCAACCTCACGCCACTCGGCCTCGGACATGTCGGGCGGCACCCCAAGCAGCACCCGACCCTGCCGTCCGTCGTGGTAGAGCAGCGGCGCTGGCACCCGGCCTGTCTGCCCGCAGTTGGGACAGAGCGCGTCGTGGAGCGAATCGTTGAGGATGCGCGCGACCAGATCGGGACGCTCCACGCCGTCGACGATGATATAGGTGGTGCTGACGAACGGCGTCTGGCAGCGCGGACACGTCAGCGGCACATGTTCAGCGTATGAAATTGGCATATCAGTTTCGAGTTCAAAGTCGAGTTCAGGCCCTCACCCCCGGCCCCTCTCCCATTTCATAGGAGAGGGGGGAAGTCTGAGAATCTACGTTATCCTTGGTTCTCGGTTCTCGGTTCTTGGTTCTTGGTTCGCCCAGAGGGCACCCGGTTCTTGGTTCTTGGTTCTTGGTTCTCCTAACGCCGCTCATTGTAGTTCGGCGCTTCCTTGGTGATCGTCACGTCGTGCGGATGGCTTTCGATCAGACTTGCCATCGTGATACGGATGAATCTGGTGTCACGCCGGAGTTGCTCGACATTGCGCGCGCCGACGTAGCCCATCCCTGCCCGCAGGCCGCCGACAAGCTGGTACACGGTGTCGGCCAGCGGCCCTTTGTAGGCGACCATCCCCTCGATGCCCTCGGCGACGAGCTTGCCCTTGCCGACGTTGTTCTGGAAGTACCGGTCGCCGCTGCCCTTCTCCATCGCGCCGATCGAGCCCATGCCCCGGTACGATTTGTAGGAGCGGCCCTCGTACAGGATCGTCTCGCCGGGCGACTCCTCGGTGCCCGCGAAGAGCGAGCCGATCATCACGGTGTGCGCGCCCGCCGCGAGCGCCTTGGTGATGTCGCCGCTGTACTTGATGCCGCCGTCGGCGATGATCGGCACGCCGAAGCGCTCCGCCGCCTTGGCGCACTCTACGATCGCCGTGATCTGCGGCATGCCCGCGCCGGAGACGACGCGCGTCGTGCAGATCGAGCCGGGGCCAATGCCGACTTTGACCGCGTCCACGCCGCGCTCGATCAGCGCGATCGTCGCCGCGCCCGTCGCGACGTTGCCCGCCACAAGCTGCACGTTCGGGAACAGCTCGCGCATGCGCGCGACCGCGTCGAGCACGCCCTGCGAGTGTCCGTGCGCCGTGTCGATGATCAGCAGGTCCACGCCCGCCGCCACCAGCGCTCGCGCGCGCTCGACGTTTTCCGGCCCCGCGCCGATCGCCGCGCCGACTCGCAGCCGCCCAAACTCGTCTTTCGTCGAGTTCGGATGCTCGATCTGCTTCGTGATGTCTTTGACGGTGATCAGCCCCGACAGCTTGCCCTGCGCGTTGACCACCAGCAGCTTCTCGACCCGGTGCCTGTGCAGCGCGGCTTTAGCCTGCTCCAGCGTGGTGCCCTCCGGCACGGTCACGAGATTGTCCTTGGTCATCAGCTCGCTGATTGTGCGCGTCGGATCAGTCTCAAAGCGCAGGTCGCGATTGGTCAGGATACCGACGAGATCGCCGCTGGCGGTCGTGATCGGCACGCCCGAAATGTGGTACTCCTCCATCAAGGCCCACGCCTCGCCGATCGTCTGCTCAGGCCGCAGCGTGATCGGGTCGGTGATCATGCCGCTCTCGGAGCGCTTGACCTTGCGCACCATCTCGGCCTGCTGCTCGGCGCTCATGTTTTTATGGATAATGCCCAGACCGCCCTCGCGCGCTATCGCAATCGCCAGCCTGGCCTCGGTGACGGTATCCATCGCCGATGAGATGATCGGGATGTTGAGCCGAATCGTTTTGGTCAACTGCGTGCCCACGTCCACCTGTGCCGGCAGAATATCGGAGTAGGCAGGCTCCAGCAGCACATCGTCGAAGGTCAAGCCTTCGCGTTCAAACTTCGCTTCCCAGTCGATCATGCGCGCCTCCTATAGAAAAAGCCTGCCGCGCAGCCGCACAGCAGGCATCTGTATGTACCAGATTCTTGATCCAAGAGCGGTTGGGTTCCACCATTTCATGCAATCATTATACTTATACTTCGGCAGAAACGCGCTCACGACCGATCACGGTGCGATCAACTGCCGCCGCAATCCGCCCGACCTGCTGCATCATCTCGGCGAAGCGCTGCGGCACCAGCGATTGCTCGCCGTCGCATACGGCAAAGGCCGGGTCGGGGTGCACCTCGACGATCAGCCCGTCCGCGCCCGCCGCGATTGCCGCCCGCGCCATCGGGATGATCCGGTCGGACATGCCAGAAGCGTGGCTCGGATCGACGATCACCGGCAGGTGTGTCAGCGACTTGAGCACCGGGATCGCGCCCAGGTCCAGCGTAAACCGCGAGTGATCGTCGAAGGTCCGCACGCCGCGCTCGCACAGGATCACCTGCTTGTTGCCCTCGGCCATGATGTACTCGGCGGCCAGCAGCAGATCCTTGAGCGTCGCCGCAAAGCCGCGCTTGAGCATCACGGCCCGGCGAGAGCGGCCAACTTTGCGCAGCAGCGGGTAGTTTTGCATGTTGCGCGCGCCAATCTGCAAAATATCGGCGTACTGCTCGACGAGCGGCACGGTTTCGGTGTCCATGACCTCGGTGATCACGGGCGTGCCCAGCTCCTCGCGCACCTCCGCCAGGTAGCGCAGCCCTTCTTCGCCAAGGCCCTGGAAGCTGTAGGGCGAGGTGCGCGGCTTGAACGCGCCGCCACGAACGATGGTCGCGCCCTCGGCGATGACCGCCTGAGCCGTGTGGAACAACTGGGCGCGGCTCTCGATGGTGCACGGCCCAGCCATCACGATGATGCCGCTGCCGCCGATCTCGACATTGCCCACCCGCACAATCGTGTCTATCTCTTTGAACTCTCGTGATACGAGCTTGTACGGCTTTGTCACCCGAATGATCTCGGCTACTGCGGGCAGCATTTGAATCCGTGATGTTTGCACGATCGCGCCTTCGTTGCCGGTGACGCCGATCGCCGTGCGCGTGGGTCCGGGCATCGGATGAGGCTCGTAGCCCATCGCTGTGATCTCTTCACAAACCCGTTTGATCTGCTCGTCGGTAGCATGCGAGTCCATGACGATCAGCATGGCATCCTCTTATTTACAAGAAACCCCCAGCGGCCTCGGCCTGCCTGGGGGTCGCACAACGAAATCATTTGTTGCTGGCATTGTATCATGCGTCACAATGTGGATCAAGGATGCGCAGCCGATGCGCCGCATCGGTTGATGACTGTATCGAGCTTTCGCGGCTGCTGTAGCATCAATTCGATGCTCGGCTGATGTGTGCTGTTTGGACAGCCTGCGCGCCTCCTATCCGCTGAAGGCCAGCCGCCGCTGCCGCAGGCTGACCCACTGCCCCTGCCCAATCACGAGATGATCGAGCACATTCACATCCAGCAGCTTGCCCGACTCGATCAGGTGGCGGGTGACGGCGACATCTTCGGGCGAGGGCGTGGGATCGCCCGACGGGTGGTTGTGGACCACAATCAGCGAGGCGGCGTTGTGCTTGAGGGCCTCCTTGAAGATCTCGCCGATGCGCACCGCCGAGCTATTGATCGATCCGATATAGATCGTTGTGATCTTGAGCACATGATTTTTGGTGTTGAGCAGCACTACCCGCAGATGCTCCTGCTCCAGATGGCTCATCTCGACCATCAGCAGATTCGCCACGTCGTCGGGACAGGTGATCTGTGGCCGCTGCTCAGGCTGTGCCAGCAGCAGCCGCCGCCCAATCTCCAGTGCCGCCTTCACCTGCGCCGCTTTCGCCTCCCCCATACCGTGGATCTTCGTAAGCTCTTCAAAGCTCAGCCGTTGCAGCCCGACCCAGCCGCCATGCTCGACCAGCAGCTTGCGCGCCATCTCGACGACGTTGATGCCGGTGACGCCGGTTCGTAAAAGTATCGCCAGGAGCTCGGCGTCGCTCAACGCCTGGGGGCCGTTATCTCTGAGTCGTTCGCGCGGCTGTTCGGAGGCGGGCAGTTCCTTCATCGGAATGTGATACGAGTCTGTCATAGAGCGGAACCCTTTTGTCGATAGGGGGGCGAGTTGCGGTTGTTGATGATATACGACAGCTTATAGTCAGGATGCCGTGCTAAAAGGTCTATCATCCGAGCAGAGCGATGCCGTGCTTGCCGACTATGCATACCCCGAGTCGGCGGTTTTTTAGCTGCCTGATGTCGAGGTAGCCTGCTCGTCGCTCGACATCGCTCTGTGTTCAGGTGCCGATCTTCGATCAATGGCATAGTTACTGCACGCATCGGAGCCGCGTATACACGAATGTCGGGTCTATCCTATGCTGTTAATGCGGGATCAGGGAGGATATTCAGGAAGCGGCGTGCTCAATTCGGCA
>DASUTC010000317.1 GCA_036374795.1 Herpetosiphonaceae bacterium | reverse complement strand
CATCGCGCTGCTCTTTGGGCTGGGCCTGGCCGGGCTGAACGTCTTTATCGCGCTGAGGACGCGCAACACCGAGACAACGTTTATGATCGCCAACTTCTTGACGCTGCCGCTGCTCTTCACAAGCTCGGCGCAACTGCCGCTGCAACTGCTGCCCGGCTGGCTCCAGGGCGTGGCGCGCTTCAACCCCGTCACCTACACGATCCAGGGCATGCGCATCCTGCTGAACGGGCCGCAGGCGGCGGTAGGTTTCGATCCGCAGACTGAGGTGCTCAGGGCGCTGCTGATCCTGATCACCATCGCATCGATTACGCTGACGCTGGCGGTGAGGAGCTTCCGGCGCAATGTGCGGTAAGAAGCGGCAGGCCCTCACCCCTGCCCCACGCTCAGGCGGGCTTCTGCCTTCGCGGCGACAGGAGAGGGGAAACGTGGAGTATCCTGCTCCTCTCCTAGCGCAACGGGGGTACCCTCTCGGTGGAGCAGCCTGCCGAGGTTCGGGGAAGGGGTGGCGCGTCAGCGACGGGGTGAGGACCCTAGCTACCCCGCCGCTCCAGCACCACGACATGCTCACAGTGGTAGGTCTGCGGGAAGAGATCGAAGCCGCGCGCCGCGACGATCGCGTAGCGCTCGCCGAGCAGCTCACAGTCGAGCGCCTGGGTGATCGCATTGCACGACACATAGACGATCCGCGCGGGGCCGCGCGCGCTGAGCTGCGCGCAGACATCCGGCCCCAGCCCGGCGCGCGGCGGATCGACCACCAGCACATCGCCGGGTGCCCGCTGGGCGATGCGGTCGTCGCTCAGCACCTCGGCCACATCCGCCTGCACCACCTCGATCCGATCATCAAGGCCGTTAAGCTGAATGTTGCGCCGCGCCAGGGCCACGCTTTCATCGCTTAGCTCGGCGGCAAAGACCTGCCCGACCCGATCCGCCAGACAGATGCCGATCGTGCCGACGCCCGCGTAAAGATCGATCATGCGCTCGGCTCCGGCGACAAAGGGCGTGATATAGCGCAGAATTTGCTCGAAGCCGCAGATATTATTCTGAAAAAACGTGTTCGGTCCCATCAGCAGCGTGCGATCGAGGACATACTGCGGCAGAAACTCCGCGCCCCAGCGGCGCAGCGGCTCGCCAAACGACAGATCGGCGTGACGCGGGTTGAGCAGCCACCACACGCTGGTCGCGCCCGCATCCAGAGCAGCGCGCGCGGCCTGCTCCATCTGCTGCTCGTACGCCCGCTCGGAGGTGACAAAGGAGAGCAGCCACTCGTCGCGGACGTTGCGGCGCACGACCAGATAGCGCAAAAATCCGGTGTTGTGGTACACATTGTAATCGGGCAGGCCACACTCGCGGGCGGCGGTGTAGACGCCGCGCAGAATCTCGAAGAGCGAGGGCGGGATCAGATGGCACTCGGCCAGATCGACGATTGCGTAGAAGCGCTTGCGCACACGCAGCCCAAACCGATCGTCGGAGCACACGTAGTCCATGCGCAGCCGGTAGCCGAACGGATCGGGCGCGGCGACGATCGCGTACTCGTCGCGCAGCGCCGCGGGCAGCGCCGCGCCCCAGATGTCGAGCAGCGCCGCGCGTTTGGCGGCCAGTTGATCGGTATAGGCGATGTCCTGCATGGCGCAGCCGCCGCACTCCGGAAAATGACGGCACGGCCACGCTTCCAAACGTGGTGTATGCTTAAGCGCCTTGAGGATCGCTTTTTGAAATCGTTTTGAAGACATGGACGGCATTATAGCGCACGCGGCCCGCCGATGCCGCCGTTTCTCAGGTAAAGGATCGAATCGATGACGCTTCTGGACGCGGCGGTGCTGGCGCTGCTGCTCTTGATCGGCGCGGGCGGCTACCACCAGGGCTTGATCCGTGGCCTCACGCGCACGGCGGCGCTGCTGGCGATCGGCATGCTCTCCGCGCTGCTCAGCGCAACCATGACGCTGGCGGGATCGATCGAGTCGTTGATCGCCCGAACGCTGACGCTCTGCGGCGGCGTGCTGCTGGTCGTGGGCACGCTGACCTGGCTGATCAATCGCCTGGTACCGCGCGCGTTTCATCGAACGCTGACGAATCGCGTGCTGGGCATCCTGCCGGGGCTGATCCAGGGGCTGATCGTGCTGATACTTGCGCTGGGCTTCGTTCACCGCGTGGCGCTGGACCAGACGACGCAGGAGTATATCGCGCGGGGCGTGATCACCGGGCCGCTGATCCAGCCGTTCGATTGGTTCGAGCGCACGCTGGCGGGCGTGCAGTAGCGCAGCGGCAGCTTTGCGATCAGCAAGATCGTTTATAATCGCGGCGGTATGAATCGCCGCATCATCCCATTCACGCCGGAAGAGGTCACTTGAGCGCTCTGTGGGTAGCTGTGAACGCCGAAGGCCGCGCGCTCTGGCGCTGGCTGCGCGAGCCCTGGCTCTGGCTGCTCGTCGCGGCGATGCTCGCGCTGGGCTGGCTGGCGTATCAGACGCCGTTCGCCTACGCGCTGGACATCGGCGGCTCGCCGCCGGTCGCCGCGAACTGCGCCGCCAGTGCGGTGTACGATCTGCCGTATATCGAAGGCTTCAACCTGCCCGACTCCGAGTACGATGTGCCGCGCGCGCAGTGCCAGTCGGCGACGGTGGCCTACCGCTGGGCTTTTGAGCACGCGCGCATCCGGCTACCGGGCCTTGGCTCCGCGCCGCTGAGCGCCGATCTGCGCATCGTCGCGCTGCCGCCCGCCACCGCAACGCCGACGAGCACCTGGTCGCTGGGCGGCAGGCCGCTGCTGACGATCCCGCTGACACGTCCGAGCGCGACCTACCACGTGCTGCTGCCCGTCCAGCCATCCGGCGATCTCGATCTGCGCCTGCACAGCACGGTGATCCAGCCGCCGGGCGATCCGCGCCAGCTTGCGTTTGCCGCCGATGGGCTGAGCGTTGCCGCGCTTGGCTCGACCGCGCCGGACTGGAGCCAGCTTGGCATGTTGTGCGCGATCGTCGGCGTGGGCTACGGCCTGCTGCGGCGCTGGACGCTGCCCGCACGCTACGCCGCGCCGTGCGCCGGGATCGCGATCCTGGCGCTGGCGGCGCTGCTGATCTGGCAGCGGATCGGACTTTCCAGCAGCACGGCGCTGATCGTGAGGATGCTGCTGGCGGGCTATGGCCTGAGCATGCTGTTTGAGCCGCTGGCGGCAGGCTTAGCGCACCGTATCGGTATTTCGGCGTCGCCGCTTGAGGCCCGCGCGATCACGGCGCTGATCGTGGTAGCCTGGCTGGTCCGCGCGATCGGCCTGCTGCACCCGCAGACCTTTTCGAGCGATATTGGACTCAACGCCAACAACCTGCTCGGCGTCACGCGCGGGATCGTTGTCTTCACCGAGGACCTTCCGGGCGAGGCGGGCGGCGGTCCCGCGCCCTATCCGCCGGGCCAGTACATCGCGCTTCTGCCGCTGCAACTGCTGACCGACGACCGCGACACGCTGCTGACGCTCGCCAACGCGCTGGTCGACAGCCTGGCGATGCTGTGGCTCTGGCTGATCCTGCGCTACACGGACCAGCCGCCGGTCGCGGCATACTTCGCAGGCATCAGCTACATCTTCGCGATCCCGCTGCTGCGCTCGCTCTCGGTGGGCGAGATGGCGAACGTGTGGGGCCAGGCGATGGTGCTGCCGTGGGCGCTGGCGCTGCTGCTGTGGCGGCGCGGGCGCGTCTCCGATCTGGCACTCGGCGCGGCAACCGCGATCGTGCTGCTCGGCCACTTCGGCGTGCTCCTGTCGATGCTGGCATTCGGCGCAGCGCTGGTGGTGGTCTGGCTGCTTCAGCGCGATCCGCGTCTGCGGCGGCTCGTGGCGATCGGCGCGGCGGCGCTGGTGGGCGCTGCGCTGATCTACTACACGGCTCCTGAGCTCGTGGCGGCAGTGCGCGATCGTCCGTCCGCACCGCCCGCATCGACAACGGTAGCGCAGCGCATCGGGGGGGAAGTGAGCAAGCTGCTGCAACCCAACAGCACGATCGGGCCGCTGCTGGCGCTGCTTGGAATCGGCGGTCTGATCGTCGCGTGGCGGCGCTGCCGGGCGCTGGGCGGCCTGCTGGCGGCGTGGTGGCTGGCGATGCTGCTCTCATGGGCAACGCTCCTGATCTCGCAGCAGGCGCTCCGCTGGGAATCGTTCATCTTTCCGGCGATTGCGCTGGGCAGTGGGCTTGCGCTGGCCGAGTTATGGTGCCGCCGCGCGATCTTCAGGCTCGGCGCAATCGCGGCTGCGGCGCTTATGCTAGGCTGGGGCGGCGTCTGGTGGATCGACCGGCTGCTGTCCTATCGCTAGCGACATGCATGCGGATCGAGGCAGCGCGCAGGCGCGCTAGTCGCCTGGACGCTCCTCCGGCGGCTTCAGCGCGCGAAAGCTGCGGTACAGCGCCAGATCGTAAACGATCTTGAGGCAGCCGGCGAGCACAAACGGCAGGCTCAGCCAGCCCGCGCTGAACAACACGCCGGTGATCGTCGGAGAGATCGCGCTGGCAGCGGTTCGCGCGATCGTCGTCGCTCCGGCGGCAGCGGAGCGCTCATCGGGATCGACGACGGCCATCGTGTAGGATTGGCGGGTGGGCACGTCCATCTGTGAGATGCTGAAGCGCGCCAGCAGGACGCCGATCGCCAGGGATACGTGCGGCATCAGCGGCACCAGGATCAGCAGAACATTCGATGGAATATGCGTCCAGACCATCGTGTTGATCAGCCCGAAGCGCGCGGCGATCCGCGCCGCAGCCAGCGCCGACAGCCCGGCCAGCATGTTTGCCCCGAAGAAGATGCTGCCCAGCACGGTCGGCTCGACGCCAAAGCGCACATAGAACCAGTAGGCGATCATGCTCTGTACCACCAGGCCACCGGCGAAGGCATCCAGCATAAACAGCGCCGATAGCCTCATCACCACGTTCCGCGAGCGATGCAGACCAAACCGCCGCCGCTCAGCCGAGTCGGTCATGGATGACCGATCCTGCCTGACAGCATCCGCCTCGACCGCAGACGATAAGCGGCTGAAGAGCGCCGCCAGACCGATGCCGAGCAGCGCGTAGCCCAGCACCACGCTGCGGTAGCTTGCCAGCGACGAGCTGCCCGACCACTGAAGCAGATCGACGAGCACGCCGCTAGAAAGCGCTCCCAGCGCCGTCGCGAACGAGCCGATCAGGTTGTACCAGGCAAAGACCTGCGTGCGCTGCCTCGTCGGGGCGGTCTGCGAGAGCGCCGCCTGCTCGATCGAGAGAAACGGGCCGACCTCCCCGCCGCTTGGGCTGAGCGTGCCGACGATCGCGGCGAGCGTCAGCAGCCACAGGTTGCGCGTCAGCGCCAGCACCAGACCGGCAAGCACCATCAGCCCCGCCCCGACGATCAACATGCGCCGCCGCCCAATGCGATCGGCCAGCGCCGCGATCCAGAACGAGATCACCGCATCGCCGATCAAGGTCCAGGTGAGCAGCACGCCGATCCCCTGCTCGGACAATCCTAGCTGTGCCAGGTACAGCACAAGCACCACCGACAAAAAGCCATACGCGAACAGGCGAACCATCCGCGTACCAAAGAGCACATAGCCGTCAACGGTGAGCGCGCGGAGCGCCTGGGCCTCCGGAAGTTGAAGCAGTTGCATAAGCTGTCCGGTGAGTGAGCTATATCTGTATCGTCTATGCAGAGTATAGGACGCTCTGCCGATTGTATATCGCTCGTTCAGCCTGTCAACCGCAGCGTTGCTCGATCCTGCCGTGGTATAATCGCCCAAATGTACGCATCCTTCGAGGTGTACCATGCGATTAGCCCAGGCGCTGATTTTACGCGCAGACTACCAAAGGCGCGTCGAACAGCTCAAGCAGCGGCTTTTGAATAACGCGAGAGTACAAGAAGGTGATACGCCTTCTGAAGACCCGCAGGAACTGTTGAGTGAGCTGCATCACCTCGCAGACGACCTTGTGAGCCTGATCCAGCGTATCAATCAGACAAACGCCCAGACTCAGCTTGAGCCGGGGCTGACACTCGCGGATGCACTGGCTCAGCGCGATATGCTTAAAATCCAGCATGGGATCTATCGCGATCTGGCGCAGGCGGCGACGATCAAGCAAGATCGCTATAGCAAGTCCGAGGTCAAATTTCAAAGCAGCGTGAATGTGTCCGCCATTCAACATCAAGCAGATGAATTTGCCAAGGCGTACCGCGAGCTGGATGCCAAAATTCAAGAGGCAAATTGGCGGACGGATGTGATTGAGTAGCAGCCGTTGGTAGCTACGGCAACAAAGGCGAGCACAACCCTGCCACGAGGGCAAGCGTGGTTGGTGGGCTTGCAGAGCCAGGCCCAGTGGGTTCGATTCCCACACAGGTACGACGTATGCTCAGTAGTGTTACTGTCGTACCGAGTACTGTCACCGTTACTACCGGGTGCGCTTTGTTGAACGTGGTGAGGGTGGGCCTGGGGAATCGGCTGCTCAGCGACAGAAATCTTCGCTTGCTGATATGGGCGGGACTACAGTAAAATGAAACAGGTTTATCGGAGAAGGAAACGCCATGCAACATGCCTTACGGATGACCACATTGGTACAACCGGGTGGTAAGATCGAAGTGACAGACGCGCAACTGCCCGCAGGTCAATCGGTTGAGGTGATCGTGCTGCTGCCAGAGCCATCGGCTATGCCTCGCCGCTCGATCTTGGAGGTGCTGGCTGAAGCACCGGGGCATTTGGCCTTCCAGACAGCGGACGAGGTTGATGCTTACCTTCGTGCGGAGCGAGATGCATGGGAGCGTTGAGCGTTCCGGCTTCTGGTCGCGTCTATGTGGACGCCAATATCGTGATTTATGCCGTAGAGCGTATCGAACCTTATCGCACCGTGCTTGAGCCTCTTTGGCAAGCAGCACAACAACGGCAAATTTCATTGGTAACAAGCGAACTTACGTGGCTTGAAACGCTTGTCAAGCCGTTGCGGGACAACAACATTCACTTGGAAGCATTATTTCGATCATTCCTCACTGCCCAAGAGATGATGCTGATACCGGCTACACTGTCCATTTGGGAACATGCAGCACGATTACGCGGGTTGGGATTGAAGACGCCAGACGCCTTGCACGCAGCAACAGCCTCAACGGTTGGATGTAGCTTGTTGGTCACGAACGACCCGATTTTCCAGTGAGTGAGTCAGCTCCCCGTCACGATTCTCAGCACCGTGCTCAATAGTTGAGCAATGCTCGACTGTGCCAGCGAGCAAGCCACCACTTTCCACCCTCAGTCCCCAACAGCCCCCGCCAATTTCCGATCAGGCTGCGGCACCGCCTCGAACGAGCCGCCGCGCAGCCGCCCCCAGATCGTCGCGAGGCCGTAGCGTGCCACCGCGCCCAGCTCCGCCGGAAGATGCGGCAGTGTCTCGCGGACAAACGTGTCGGCGAGGGCCTGGATGCCAGTTGAGTGCGTGGGATAGGGGTAGACCAGCCGGTAGAGCCGGTAGAGCGAGATGCGCGCGCTGATCGCCAGGGTGAAGAGCGAGATCATCTCCGATGCGCGCGGCCCGACGATCGTCGCGCCGAGGATGCGGCCCGTCAGCCGCAGCGCGTACACGTGGATAAAGCCGCGCCGCAGGCCCTCGGTATAGCCTTTGTCGGTGGCGGACAGCTCCACCCGCAGCGTTTTGATCAGGCCGGGATGGTAGCGTCGCGCGATCTGATCGGGCGTCAGGCCAACGCTGGCTACCTCTGGATCGCTGAACGTGGCGCTGGGATAGAGCGGCTCCTGACCCCAGGCGGGCAGCCATGGAAAGAGAATGCGCTGCACGACGCGCCGCCCCTGCGCGCCCGCTGAGTGAGTCCAGTGCGAGGTCGGCGTGACATCGCCGATCGCGTAGATGCCGGGCATATTCGTCTGGCCGTAGCTATCGACCTCGACGCCGCTATCGAGGCTGAACCTCACGCCGGTCTGCTCCAGACCAAGCTGATCGATGTTACGCACTCGCCCGATCGCCAGCAGCACGTGATCCACGCCCAGCACCACATCAGCGCCGTCACCCGCCGTCAGATACAGCGTCTCGTCGGTCGGATCGTAGCGGGTGACGGTCGCGCCGTAGCGCACGGCGATGCCCTGCTCCCGCAGCGACGCGGCCAGCACCTCGGAGGCGGCAGCGCCGCCACGGGCAAAGACGCGCCGATCGCGGCTGATGATCGTCACGCGGCTGCCGAGCTTGCGAAAGGCAAAGGCCAGCTCCATCGCAATCACGCCCGCGCCGACGATCGCCAGATGGTGCGGCGCATCCGTCAGCTCGAAGATGCTCTCGTTGGTCAGCAGGCGCTCTCGGGGCAGCCCCGGAATCTCCATCGTACGTGCGCGCGAGCCGGTGGCAATTACGATCGTCTGGGCGCTGATCTCGCGCCGCGAGCCGTCGGCGTGGATCACCTCCAGCCGCTTTGGTCCCAAGAAGTGCGCCCAGCCGTGGATGAAGGTCAGGTACTCCATCTGCTGCACATGGCGCGTCTCCTCGGCGCGCAGATGGTCGCGCTTGCGCTGAACAGTCGCCAGGATCGCAGCCGCGCCGCCGCTACGCGACCCGGACTCGTGGATCAGCGTCTTGGAGGGAATACAGCCGACGTTGGTACAGTCGCCGCCGACGGCAGCGCCCTCGATCAGCGCGACGGGCCTGCCGAGCGCCGCGAGGCCAACCGCGACGGTCAGGCCGCCGGAGCCAGCGCCGATCACCACGGTCTGGAATACGGTCGTGTGTGTCATCATGCAGAGGTCATTCCTTTTGCTCGGAGCGCTGGTGCTCGCGCCGCCGGACGTAGCGCGCGATCAGGAGGCTGCTGACGAAGATGATCGCCGACGCCGCGAAGACGCGCGGATCGAAGGAGTCGACGCCGTCGCTGAGATCGCCGTGGATCGACGCGCCCGCCAGCACGAAGGAGAAGGTGCCCGGCAGCGATCCCAGAATCGTCGCCAGCATGAACGGCTGGTACTGGATGCGCAGAAAGCCCGCGAGGTAGTTGACCAGATCATACGGCAGGAAGACGAAGCGCATCGTCAGCACCGCCATGAAGCTGTTGTCGCGGAGACGCGCGGCGTAGCGCCGCACAATGCCCGCCGCATGATCGCCTTCGAGCAGCCCGTGCCCGAAGAAGCGCCCGACAGCGTACGCGACCGTCGCCGAGAGGTTGCTGCCGATCAGCGTATAGACGATGCCCCACAGCGGCCCGAACAAGAAGCCCGCCGCGATCGACAGAACCGTCGCCGAGAAGAGCACAAGCGGTCGCAGGGTATAGATCGCGATAAAGAGCAGCGGGCCGTAGGCGCTGGTGGAGAGCAGCGCGACGAGGCGCTGCGCCGCCGCAAACGGGCTCAAGCCGTGGTGCCAGGCGTACCACTGATAGCCGCCAAGCAGCAGCATCCAGAAGCCCAGCGCGAGCAACTTCTGCCAGTGACGGCGCAGCGGCGACAGGGGAGCGGCGGTCGTCGATGGCCGCGCCGGAACGATCTCTTCGGACATCTATGGCTCCTCAACGCCCGATCGCTCGATCATAGGATTCTCCGCGCCCACAGCAGCCGCTGCCCGATCGTAGCAAAGACTAACAGCGCCATCGTCCAGAAGAGCGGCACGATCGCGCCGGGAAAGAGCAGAAACAGCGTGTAAAAGGCGAGCGTCTCCGTGCCCTCGATAATCCCCGTGGGCATCGTGATCGTCGTCAACTCGCCCTGCGCGCTCGCGCCCTGCCTGCGCTGCTCCAGCAGCGCCGCCAGGTACATCCACGACGCGCCGTTGATGTAGAAGCTGCCAAGCAGCGCGACCAGACTGAGCCAGACATCGCTCGAAGGCCGATGCAGCGCCAGCGTCGCCGGGATCGCAGCGTAGACCACGGTATCCAACAGCACGTCCAGGTAGCCGCCGAAATCGGTCTGCCTGCCGTGGACACGCGCGAACGTTCCGTCCAGACCATCCAGCGCGCGGTTGAGCAGCCAGAGAGCCAGCGCCAGGCCATACGCCTGGCGCCAGATCGCCAGGCCCGCGCCGATGCCAGCGCCAAACGCGGCCAGCGTGAGCGCGGTCGGGTGGATCGAGCGCGGCAGCACGTAGGCAACCGGAGTGAGCATTTGCTCTTTGGGTCCACGTAAGATTCTGTCAACCATCGTCACATCGTCCTCGATGCCATAATGCCGCTATAACAAGTGTACGTCGAATATGACAGCGAAGCATGTTCGGGGTCACAGTTCAACGTTTGGAGTTCAGGCCCTCAGCCCAATCGCCGCCCAGCGGGCACCCGCCCTGCCCCACGCTCAGGAGGGCCGCCACCTTCGCTCGCATGCCAGGGGGAATTGGGCGCTTGTACTTGGTTCTCTGTTTGTTCTCTTATGCTTTTGTTCTTTGCTCTCAGGTTGACAAAGTTTAACAGGTCGATTATAGTTAAAGTGAATCCAGGCGTGCCAAAAACACCGACAAACAATCCAGATGACGAGATTATCTCTATACATACCTGCCCAAATAACCAGACTGTGAGTAAGATGAGCCTCCCACATCAAACTCTCCCCATCCTGACGTACCACTCTAACGATTGTGTGCCGCTCGGCTACACGTTCCACCGCAGTTACCCTTTACCAGATATCTTACAAAGAGAGCGGCAGGAATTCATGATCCCATAGATTCTTGCCTGGATATTCTGGCATCTACCGTCATTGATATTCACTGTTACGATGTC
>DASUTC010000316.1 GCA_036374795.1 Herpetosiphonaceae bacterium | reverse complement strand
GCTCCGCTGCGGCTGCTGGCGCGGCGACCGCGCCGCGCTCTGGTCGAGCACCGGCGCGGGCACGCTGTAGTCAAAGTCCGGCAGCGTGCGTCGCTCGATCGGCGCTTTGAGCGCGCGCTCGATCTCGCGGCAGGTCACGGCGTCTTCGCTGGTCATCAGCGTGAGCGCGTCGCCCTCGCGCTCGGCGCGGCCCGTGCGACCGATGCGGTGGATGTAGGTGTCAGCCGTATCGGGCATGTCGTAGTTGATCACGTGCGAGATCGTGGCGATGTCGAGGCCGCGCGCCGCGATGTCGGTAGCGACGAGAATCTGCGCCTTGCCGCTGCGGAAGCTATCGAGCGCGAACTGCCGCTGGTTCTGCGACTTGTTCGAGTGGAGCACCGCTGTGGCGTAGCCCGCCCGCTGAATCTGCTCGGCCAGCCGATTGGCGCGATGCTTGGTGCGAGTGAAGATCAGCACCGAGTTCGTGTCGGTTTCGCGCAGCAGGTGCAGCAGCAGCACAGTCTTTAGATGCTGCGGCACAGGATACAGGGCATGCGCCACCGTTTTGGTCGGCGTGTTAATCCCCGCGTCCACGCGCGCGGGATTGCGCAATGCCTGGGCCGTGAGCTGGTTCAGCTCAGGCGCGAACGTCGCCGAGAAGAGCATCGTCTGGCGCTCGCGCGGCAGGTGGCTCAAGATCCGCCTGACGGCAGGCAGAAAGCCCATGTCCAGCAGCCGGTCTGCCTCATCCAGCACCAGCATCTCGACGCCCTGCAACGCTGCCGCCCCACGATCGATATGATCGAGCAGGCGACCGGGACAGGCGACGATGATCTCAACGCCCGTACGCAGCGCCCGATCCTGGGGATTCATGCCGACGCCGCCGTAGACCGTGGCCGACCGGATCTTGGTGCCCTGGCTGAAGAGGCGGATCGTGGTATAGATCTGCTCCGCCAGCTCGCGGGTTGGCGTCACAATCAGCGCGCGGGTCCGGCCCAGCTTGCGCGGATCGTCCAGCAGGCGCTGCAAGATCGGCAGCACAAACGCGGCAGTCTTGCCGGTGCCCGTCTGCGCCGTGCCGATCAGGTCCCGACCGGCAAGGCCGACGGGAATAGCGCGCGCCTGGATCGGCGTAGGCGTGACAAAGCCTGCGCTCTGAATAGCGTGCTGGAGGCGTGGATGGAGTGTAAAATCTGAAAAGGTCATATCTTCCTTATGCGCCCCAGCCGATAGTCTTGAGCATATCGAAGCGTCCGGCGCGGCTGGTGCGATACAGACAGCAAAGCTTGCCGAATTCGGCAAGCTTTGCTATTCGCCGGAAGCAGATTATTAATTTACCAGCGGTCGTTCCGCTGATTCGAGCGCTGGCTCTGGAAACAATCCGAGCAGTACACGGGCTTGTCGCCGCGCGGCACGAACGGCACTTGCGCGTCGCGTCCGCAGGATGAGCACGTTGTCGTGTGCATCTCGCGCTGCTCGCGGCCACCACCATAGCTGTCGCGGCTGCTGTAGCCACCGCCATAGCTGTCACGGCTGTTGTAGCCGCCACCGCCGTTGCGGCTCTGCTTGTGCGTCTGGCGGCAGTTTGCGCACCGGGTTGGCTCGTTGTCGAAGCCCTTCTGCGCGTAAAACTCCTGCTCGCCGGTCGTAAAGGTGAATCCCATGCCACAGTCGCGGCAGGTCAACGTCTTGTCTGCAAAGCTCATTGCTTGCTACTCCAAAACTAAAGATACTCAAATTGTCTCAGGGATTGGAGTCAACGAGCGCGGGAGAAGGATCACAGATACGATCGATCCGAGGCAACGTGAGGAGCCAAACCATTTCAACAACTCGCGCATTATACCAGATGCAGCGGCTGGGCGCAAATGAGGACTCGTTATTGTTTCTATAGCCCCGCTGTAAAAGAGAACCAGGCTCACGTGCGAGGTCTAGGCCACACATGGTACTTCGATACCGATCGCATCAATGTCTGATTGAAGTGTGTGTGGTAGCCTGTTATAACAGCGCTTACCGGTATAATTGCTGACACACGCGCGCGCACGATGGAACTGGTAAGAACGTGGTAGCGTCGAGCGTGGCGAGCCACAGCGTGCCAGTCGGCCTCGTTGGCTCGACGATGTACCTTCCGGCTGCGCTCCAGGCGGGCGATGTACAAGGAAGATAGGTATGACGGCGCGAATTCTTGTGATCGAGGATAGTCCTCCGCTCCTGGCGTTATATCAGGCGCTTTTTCAAGACGAAGGCTACGAGGTTATTCTTCAGTCTACCCCTCGGTTCGACCCACTCACGATTGCCCGCATTGCCCCTGATCTGATCGTTCTCGATCTGCTCTTCGACGGCCATCTGATCGGCTGGGACGCGCTGCAAGCGCTGCGGCTGCAACCCGTCACGGCGACGATCCCGATCGTGATCTGTAGCGCCGCGCTCCGGCACGTCGATGTGCTGCAATCGGCGTTTGCGATGCTGGATGTGCATGTGCTGACCAAGCCGTTCGATCTCGAAACGCTGCTGAAGCTGGTCGATCATCTGCTCACCCAGCATGGAACGCACCCCGATCGGCTGGTTCCTGCGCCGCCCCTCGACGATCAGGAGTAGGATCTTGCCGCCCGAAGCGAACCGCTGCCGGTCGTCTCTCCCGCGACTGGAGCCACTCGCTTCCTAATTGGGCCAGCGCATCGCTGCTCGCCTCAACGCTGATGTGCGACAGCGCCGCGCTGCATGTGCGTCTCGTCGCCGCTACGTCTCGCGCTTAACGTCGTGTCCGCCAAACTGGTGGCGCAGCCCCGCGACGACCTTCGCCGCGAACGACTCGTCCTGCCGTGACGCGAAGCGCTGCATCAGCGCCAGGGTGATCACCGGCGCGGGCACCGCCTGCTCGATCGCCGCCTGGACCGTCCAGCGCCCCTCGCCCGAATCCGCGACCCAGCCTTTGATCGAGGCGAGGTCGGGCTCGTCGGCAAACATCCGCTCGGCCAGCTCCAGCAGCCAGGAGCGAATCACGCTGCCGTGGTTCCACAGCGCCGCGATCTGGTGCAGATCAAGGCCCAGCTCGCTTTTTGCCTGTAAGATCTCGAAGCCTTCGGCGTAGGCCTGCATCAGGCCGTACTCGATGCCGTTGTGGACCATCTTGGTGAAATGCCCAGCGCCGCTCGGCCCGACGTGTGCGTAGCCGCCCTCAGGCGCGAGCGTGCGCATGATTGGCTCGACGTGCGCGACGGCTGCGCGGGGGCCGCCGACCATCAGGCAGTAGCCCTCGCGCAGACCCCAGATACCGCCGCTCGTTCCCGCGTCGATGTAGGCGATGCCGTGCTGCTCAAGCTGCGCCGCGCGGGCCTGGGTTTCTTTGTACAGCGAGTTGCCGCCGTCGATCAGGATGTCGCCCGGTTGCAGCAGCGGTTGCAGCGCCGCGATCGTCGCGTCCACGGGAGCGCCCGCCGGAACCATCATCCAGATCACGCGCGGGCTGCCGAGCTGTCGCACCAGCTCCTCAAGCGAGGCCACGCCAACTGCTCCGGCGGCGACCGCCGCCTGCACCGCCTCAGGGTTGCGATCGTAGGCGACCACGCGATGCCCACCCCGCAGCAACCGCTCGGTCATATTTCCGCCCATCTTGCCCAAACCGATCATCGCTAGTTCCACACATGTCCTCCATCTATGCGCCTGCGCTCGAATGATTGCGATGGTAGTACAGCATTTGTTATTCCCTGCGCGATCGGCGGGGCGGCGTGCTCCGGGGCGTGTCGCAATACGCCCCGGACGGTGTCAATCAATCGACAAGCGGCCTACTCGTCCATTGACATAAACAAATTGTTGAGCGACTCGGCCAGGGTTGGATGAGCAAAGATGGCGTCGCGCAGCATGGTGTACGGAAGTCGGCCCATCATCGCGATCTGCGCCTGAGCCATCACCTCGCCGCCATCGACGCCCAGGATCGTAACGCCAAGGATCTGATCGGTTTCGGCGTCGACGATCGCCTTCATAAAGCCGCGAGTCTCGTCGACCTCAAGCGCGCGGGCGACGTGGCTCATCGGCATTTTGGCGACGCGGATCGTGCGGCCCTGCTTGCGGGCCTCGTCTTCACTCAGCCCAACGCGGCCCAGTTGAGGATCGATGAAGACGGTGTAGGGCACGTATCGCCCGTTGGTCGTGGCCTTGCCGCCCTCGATCAGGTTGGTGCGAATGATGCGGAAGTCGTCGTATGAGATGTGTGTGAAGGCCGGGCCACCTTTGACATCGCCCAGCGCGTAGATCCCCGGCACGTTCGTCTCCAGCCGCTCATCGACCTGGATCAGGCCGTGCTGGTCGGCGGCAATGCCCGCCGCTTGCAGGTTGAGCCGCTCCGTGTTCGGCGTGCGGCCCGTGGCGACCAGCAAGTGCGATCCTGCCAGCGCGCGCTCGCCGTCGGGCGTGCGGACCATCAGCCGAATCTGTTCGTCGGCCTGCTCCACGCGCAGGGCCTCGGTGTCGAGGAATACCTCAATGCCGTCTTCGCGCAGAATGTCGGCGACCGCCTCGGCCACGTCGTCGTCTTCGCGCGCGAGCAGCTTCGGCCCGCGCTGCACGATCGTGACGCGGCTGCCGAAGCGCCGGAACATCTGGCCGAACTCCAGGCCGATGTAGCCGCCGCCCAGCACCAGCAGATGATCGGGCACCGCGTCCAGCTCCATGATCGATGTCGAGTCGAGCGTCGGCACCTGCTCCAGCCCCGGCAGCGATGGCTGCGCCGGACGCGCGCCGGTGTTGATAAACACCAGATCGGCGGTCAGCGCGCGCTCCTCGCCATCCGCCAGCCGCACCGTGATCGCTTTGGGAGCGGTGAAGCTGGCCTCGCCCGCCAGCAGATCCACGCCGTCGGTGCTCTCGATGCGGCGCTGGCTGCCCGATCGGAAGCTTTCGACGATGTCGCGCTTGCGCTGCCTGACCCTCCTCAGATCGATTGCCACCGGGCCGGTCTGGACGCCATAGTCGGCGGCGCGACGGGCCAGGTAGGCCACGCGCGCGCTCGCGACCATCGTCTTGGTTGGCGTGCAGCCCTCGTTGATGCAGGTGCCGCCCACATGCTCGCGCTCGATCAGCGCGGTCTTCCTGCCTGAACGCGCCAGCGCGGTCGAGAGCGGCCCGCCCGCCTGTCCAGCCCCGATCACGATCGCGTCGTAGTGTTGCGCTGATGGCATAGCCGTTCGCCTCCTCTGCTTCGAGCAATAGCCTGCCCGACGATCCTTGACACGATTCCTCTGTTAATCATAAACTCAAACAACGGAACAAGGGAACAAGAGAACAACGGAACAAGGGGAGAGACAAACAAAGAACAAAGGGGAGGAACCAAGAAATGGGTCGAGATTCTTCCCCACTCCTCTGCCGCAGGCCGCGAACGCGGAGGCCCGCCTCAGCGTGGGGCACGGGTGGCCGGGTGCCCTTTGGGCGGCGATTGGATGAGGGCCACAACGCGAACCTTTGAACTTGAAACTTTGAACTTGGAACTCGAAACGATGAGCGACTCGACCAAGCGTTTCTCCAGCCGGGTGGAGGACTACATCAAATATCGTCCGACGTATCCTGAGGCGGTGATCGACCTGCTCAAGGCGGAGTGTCGCCTGACCAGCAGCTCGATCGTCGCGGATATTGGCTCCGGCACCGGCATTCTGGCCGAGCTATTTCTGAAGCACGGCAATCGCGTCTTTGGCGTCGAGCCCAATGCCGAGATGCGCGCGGCGGGCGAGCGTCTGCTCCAGGGCTATCCGCGCTTCACCAGCGTAGCTGCCACCGCCGAGGCAACGACGCTCGCCGATCGCAGCGTGGACTTTGTCGCGGCGGGCCAGGCGTTCCACTGGTTCGATCGCGACCGCTTCCGCGCCGAGTGCCAGCGCATGCTGCGGCCCGACGGCTGGATCGTGCTGATCTGGAACGATCGTCGGACCGACAGCACGCCGTTTCTTCAGTCGTACGAGCGCCTGCTGTTGACGTATGGCACCGATTATACGACGGTCGATCACAAGCGGATCGATCACGATGTGCTCGCCGCGTTCTTCGCCGCAGGTCGCTTCCAGCAGGCGCGCTTCGAGAACACGCAGGTCTTCGACTTCGCGGGCGTGCAGGGGCGGCTGCTCTCGTCCTCCTACACACCCGACGCCGATCATCCCAGCTACCAGCCGATGCTGGCCGAGCTGCGCGTGATCTTCGAGGCGCATCAGGTCAATCGCCAGGTCGCGTTCGAGTACGATACGCTAGTCTACTACGGCCAGCTCTCCTGAGTGTTTGGCGCGACCTGACGCTCTCGCACAGGGTTAGACGGTGGTGTCCGGCTTGTGCCCATACACGACGAAGCCAAGCAGGCCGACGAAGAAATGCCCGGCCTGCTCGGCCTGCTCCAGCGAGCTCCACCAGTCGGCAAGCTCCGCCGCGTCGAGCTGGCCGGTCTGCACCGCCTGCTCCAGCGTGCCGCCGAAGACCATCTTGTAGCCGGCAAAGTTGGAAGTCAGCAGTTGCGGAATGACCGTGACCTCCTGCAAGCCGCGCTCCTTGAAGAGGCGCTGCGCCTGCCGCCCGATCGAGCTGCTTGCCACGGAGTCGCTGATGATCCGCACGATCCGGCGCGTCAGCTCCCGATTCGGCGCGTCGATCATCGTTCCGTCATAGTCGAACTCGAAGATGACGATCTGGCCGCCTGGCCGCAGCACGCGCATCATCTCGTCCAGCGCACGCTCTGGCTGGTCCAGATACATCAGCGTTCGCTCGGTGCGGACGACATCAAAGCTCTGATCGGGAAGCTCCAGCCGCGCCGCATCGCCGACCTGAAACGCGACCGGCAGGCTGCGCTCTACCGCCCGGCGCTGCGCCTCGCGAATGAAGACCTCGTTTTTGTCGACGCCGACGACCTGGCCGGACGAGCCGACGGCCTCCGCGAGCTGCATCGCGACGGTCCCAATCCCGCAGCCAACATCGAGGATGCGCTGCCCAGGCGCGGTCGGAGTCAGGTCGAGCATCCGCTGACGGTACCCACGGACGGACTCGGTGGCGTCCGCGACATCCAGGAAGCGGAAGAGAAAATCGACATCGGTGGTCTGGTCGACGGTGCGGAATCCCTGATGAATATCTTGCATGGTATCCTCTGTAAACAGCCCGTACTGTCCAGTCGGCGCTGGTGCTGAATCGACGAGATGTATGGTGCTCCTGTAGGCAGCGCTGCGCATCAGCCTTTTAACGTACCGCTGCTTCCGCAAAATGGCTCAAACGAAGGATCGACGCAGGGTGATTGCTGAGGGGCGTGCTGAAGAAGATCGAAGGTCGAGCGGGCGCTGCTCGATAAACAGGCCGAACGATGAATGTACGAGCTGATGAGGCGGTTTGCGGGCGGATGACTATCGATAGGGAGTAGTTTGTCGGATGCAATATTTTACGCTTTTGCTATGGTAGCGCAAAACATTGCTTGTTACAGATGATCTTCTTCATCTGGTGCTACATCAGGCACCTTGGCGATTGCGGCACGAAACTTTATCGGAGGGCAGGCCACCACAACCAAGACACCGGACTCATGGGCATCGATCACGCCAACAGCACAAAGGGCACGCCAGAGCGTGCCCCGATCGATCGTCGATCGCCGTCCTCACAGACCGGCGAACAGATCCGGCAGCGTGAGATCGTCCGAGGGCGGCGGCCAGGCCAGCGCGAAATGCTCAAGGCTGAGAAGCTGCTGCACGATCTGCTCCGGCATCTGTCGAAAGAAATTCTCAGGGCCGAACTGCGTCCGATGCGCGTGCAGCGCGTCCCACTTCGCCGCCACTGTCTCCGACACGTCGAGCACCGCGTGGATCTGATCGTCGGGCCAGCCCATGCCGCTCTCCTCGAAGCGATCGAACTGGCTGGTGTCGATCCCAGCCGCCGCAAGCTGCTGGCGCATGACGCGAAACGCCCCGCGTGGAATCACGGTGTAAAACAGCCGCGCGGGCTGCCACGCCGGTCCAGGGTAGCGCGCGGTATCTGCGGCGATATGAAACGCCGCGACGGTATGCTGGTGGATCGCGATATGATCGGGATGTCCGTAGCCGCCGCGCGGATCGAAGGTGATCACCACCTGCGGCTGGACCTGCCGCATAATCTGGACCACCTGCTCGACGACGGTTTCGGCGGGCACGTTGACAAAGGCGCGCGGATCGTTGTTGTCAGCCGTCCCGGCCATGCCCGAGTCGCGATGATCCAGAAAGCGCACGTCGTCGATGCCAAGCGCCAGAGCCGCGCTGCGCAGCTCCATCTCACGCACCGCGCCGAGCGTTTCGGGGTTGGCAAGCGCCGGATCGGAGATCTCGCCGACCTCGCCGCGCGTGGCACAGACCAGCGTCACGCGGGCGCCCTGGCGGGCGTAATAGGCCAGCGTGCCGCCCGAGCCAAAGGCTTCGTCGTCGGGGTGGGCGAAGATTGCGAGTAATGATCGTTGCTGGGTCATGCTATGCACTCCTGGTGCCGATCAAGGCGCATGCCTGGGAAACATTCGCGCCCTACACATGCGCTGCGCTGGTGGCCGTGGCGGTGCTGGACGATTCGACGCCCGCCAGATCTTCGCTGATCTGCCACAGCCGCGCGGCGGCAGCGGTGTCGTACGAGGCGGGCGACGAGCGCACGGCCTTGCATTTGACGTAGTAGTTGCCGGTGATGCCCTCCATCTTGGGCGACGAGGCCAGGTAGATCGAGGTCTGCGCACCCTGGACGGGCGTTAGACCGAAGCGCAGCGCCAGCTTGAAGAATGCCGCTCCCCACCCCGGCTGATTGCGCGCGAAGTTGGAGGCGACAGCGCCCGGATGCAGCGCGTTGGATGTGATGCCGCGACCGCGCATCCGACGCGCCAGCTCGTAGGTAAACAGCAGATTGGCAAGCTTCGACTGAGCGTAGGCGCGCATGCCGCTGAAGCGCTTGCGGCCCTGAAGATCGTCGAAGTTCATCTTGCCCAGCATGTGCGCCGCCGACGAGACGTTGACGATCCGGGCCGATCCGCTGCGATGCGCGCCGGTCTTGAGCGCATCGAGCAGCAGATGTGTCAGCAGAAACGGTGCCAGATGATTGATGCCAAAGCTCTGCTCGAAGCCGTCGGCGGTTTCCTTGTAGGTGTTGAAGAACCCGCCCGCGTTATTGACCAGCACGTCCAGGCGATCGTAGCGCTGCATGAACGCCGCCGCCAGCGCGCGCACCTCGTCCAGCGCGGCGAAATCGGCCCGGAGGCCGTCGATCTGCCGGTTGCCGCTCTGCGCCTGGATCTCATCGATCGTCGCCTCAATCTTGGCGGGATTGCGCCCCACGACGATCACCTGTGCGCCCATCTGAGCCAGCGCTCGCGCCGTTTCCTTCCCGATTCCGTCGGTCGCGCCTGTCACCATTACCAGCTTGCCCTGCATCATGGTCGATGTTGTCATCGGTAGCATTCCAATCATAAGGTGTTGTAGCGATTAACTACATCGTACCCTAAATTGCGTTGCGCGTCCGGTGACAAGAGTCATCAAAAGAGGGCGGGGAGCAGGGAATAAGGCAACAAGCGAACAAGGGAACAAGGAAATCAAGCCTTTGTTCTTTTGTTCTTTTGTTCAGTTCTAGGGCGTGCGAAACAGCGCGTGGTAGATCACCTGCACCAGCGCCTCCTGCTGCCGGTCGATCTCCGCCTCCGACGCCTCTTTCGGCCCCGGCAGCGTATGCCAGACCTGATCGAGCAAAAGCGTGATCGCCCAGCAGGTCGGCTCGATGTCCAGATCGGGCCAGGTCAATCCCTGCGCGACGATCTTGTGCGCCGCGACGATCATCTGCTGGCAGACCAGCCGATTCATCTGCTCGTTATATCCGGCGATCTCAGGATCGCGCGGCAGCAGCTCGGACCAGGCCCGGCGCAGGCCGTAGAAGAGCTGATCGCGCTGAAGTGCGCGGCGGACGGTTTCGCGAATCGCCTGAAGCGGATGCGTCGAGAAGTCGATCTCGGTGATGCGCAGCGCCAGAAAATCCTCGACCGACGCGGCATACAGCGTCAGAAAGACCTGGCGCTTATTGCGGAAGTAGCTGTAGAAGGTGCCAATGCTCACGCCGGCGGCGTCGGCGATGTCGTCCGCAGTGGTCGCATCGTAGCCGCGCTCCTCGAACAGGCGCGCGGCAGCCGCCAGAAGCGCGTCGCGTTTTTGGCGGCTGCGAGTCTGCTGAGGCACTCGTGGCAGATCGAGAGCGGCAAGAATATCGGGAAATACAGTCTCGTCGCGTTGCTCTTCCACGGTACCTCCTTTGGCTTATCGTGTTGCCGGAATATGACGCCGCACGCGGGCGCTGGCCCAGGCCCGCCAGCCGATATATCCCAGAATTGCCCAGACGGGCACCAGGCCGATCAGCCAGCCGAGCCACAGCGGCATCGTCGGCGGCGGTCCTGCCAGCACCGGCACATCCTCATAGCTTGAGCCTTACGGCCCATTAACTTGAACGCTCAGCAGCCACTGTCCGGTTACGGGCAGGTCGACCCTGCCGCTCACGCCGCTGGGACGGTCGGGATCGGGCTCCAGGGTAGCCCTGACCGGCACCGCGTCGACGGTTGCTCCCGGCACTGCCGTGACCTGATAGCTGATCGCGTCGGCTGCTGTTTCCTGCGGCGCAATGCTGAACACGAGCGCCTCACCGCCGCGCGGCGCGTTGTAATAGTTGATGGTTAGCGGATATTGCCCGCTGCGCACGTCGATCGTCCGCAGCGGCTGCTCCTCGTGGGCCGAGGCACGGCCTACCAGCACCACGCCAAGTAGTGTACCGCAAATGATCCAGAAGTGAAAGCTACGCATCGCTGCCTCCTGGCGACGATACGGCCAGCGCGCGGCTGACCACAAGCGCCATGCCGACGCCCAGCAGCGCCGCGCCGATCGCGAGCGGCAATGAGGTGTTGCTGTTGGCCGATGGGCCGGATAACATTGAGGTGGCGCGATCCTGCGGCTGGAACGCCGAGCTGTTCATTCGAGGCGTTCGCGGCCATGCTCGACGGCTATCTTGCCCCGGAGCGCGGCTGAGGATGGCATGCGCTGAGCTTGCGACGCTCTGCATGCACGTTTTGTGTCACGGTTCTATCACGCTTCTTCTCGCTATCTGCTACAGTTCCATCACACCCAATGCATTGAGGGCTGCCCGGCCCATTGATACGATCGCTGGTAGTCTTCCACCAGCTCAGGAGGAGATCATGAACCATCGCTTCTTGTGTATGCTCATCCTGGCGGGCGCTCTGGTCGGCTGTGAAAGTCCACCAGGCGCGGCCTCGACCGTGGCACGGCTCCCCGCTACTCAAACACCTACTCGCTCATCGACCGCCACCTCAACCATCGTGTCTACTCCAGCCAGCGTCGACACACCAACAGCAGCGCCAGGTGCTACACGTGTGCCAACAGTTGCGCCGCCCGGCCATACCGCTACGACGACGGCGGCACCACAGCCAACGCCCGCATCGCAGGTCAGAGCCAGCGGCAAGGTCAGCGGCTCAATGACCTATCCGATGGACCGAAAACTTCCGCCCGGCGCGACCCTCACGATTCGGTTCTCGACGGTTATCTCAGATTTTGGACACGAGCGTGTCATCGAGGAGCAAGCGATCACCTCCATTCCGCCTTCTCCGGTCGGCTTTGAGCTCGCGTACGATCCCGCGACGATCGGCCCGGACGGAATCTATACCATTCGAGCGCTGATGCATGCTCCCGGCAGGCTGGCATGGCGCAGCGAGACTCACGACGTGATCACGCAGGGCGCTCCCAGCACGGTCGAGATGGCGCTGAAGGCTCCCGATGCGATTGGCACGGTGACAGGCACGCTCACCTATCCCGGCGACAGCCCGCTCCCGCCCGATGCCGCTCTCACGATGCGGCTGATCGGCGCGGCTCAAGTAGCAAATCTGGATCGAGAGGTGGAGCTGAGTCGTTTTGAGCTGCGCCCGGTTCCAGCAGAGCCGATTCCCTTCTTGGTCGAATATGACCCGGCGGCGGTACGGGCGGACGAAACCTACACGCTCTATGCCGAGATCCGCGCGGGCGGCAGGCTGCTCTTCTTTACCACCGAGCTGCATCCGGTGATCACACAGGGCGCTCCCGCTAGTGTTGAGGTTACGCTTGAGCGGCCTGAGACGATCCCGGCGGTGACGGGCGTTGTCACCTATCCCGGCGACCCGAAACTCCCGCCCGACGCCATGCTTGCGGTGCAGCTTTATGATCTACGGTACCTCCTCGGAGATGGAGAGCCGATCCTGGTTGCGGAGCAGACGATCGCGCCGATTGGTCTCGCGCCGATTCCCTTCACGATCGAGTGCGATCCCGCAACCATCAGCCCAAGCGGCGAGTATGTAATCCAGGCCGAGATTCGTGCCGACGATCGGACGATCTTCAGCAGCCAAGGGACCTATCCGGTCATCATGAGCGATCATCCTTCGGAAGTCGAGATCGTCCTGAAGTAGGGAGCATCCTAAAGTTATTGATGGCCTCTGAATCAACAGGACGGGAAGCGCTCCCGTCCTGTTTGTGTGATCGCAGTGTGTAGAAGGCGCTACGGATAGGTCAGCCCAAAGCCGTACGGGAAGAGCGGATCGTAGGGCGTGTCGCCGGTGTTGATCGGGATCTGCGTTTCGGCGCGAGGCCAGGAGTGCGGCAGCTTGCCCGTGGGCTTGTAATCGCCAAAGAGCACATCGGCAACGCCCTGACCCTCGGTGCCGGGCAGCCACGCGGCGATCAGACCGCGCCAGTCGGGCAGCTCATTGGTGACGATCATCGGCCTGCCGGAGACGAGCACAACGACCATCGGCACGCCTGTGCGCTTGACCGTCGTGAGCGTATTCTTGTCTTCCTGGTCGAGGCCCAGATACGACGGCTTATCGCCCTGGCCCTCGGCGTAGGGCTTCTCGCCGATCACCACAACCGCGACATCATGGCCCGCCGCGCCGCGCCCGCTCTTGCTGTAGGTGACAGTCGTGCCGGGCGCGACCGTATTGCGGATGCCTTGCAGGATCGTGGTGCCGGGCGTGATCGCGCCGCTGCTGCCCTGCCAGGAGATCGTCCAGCCGCCGCTCTGGTTGCCGATGTCGTCGGCGTTCTTGCCCGCGACGAAGATCCGGGCGTTCTTGGCAAGCGGCAAAATATTGTTGGTGTTCTTCAAAAGCACCAGTGATTGCCGGACGGCGTCGCGGGCGATGGCGCGGTGAGCCGCCGAGCCGATCGTCGCGGTGTAGGCGCGGTCGGTGTAGGGCCGCTCGAAGAGGCCAAGCTCGAATTTCTTGGTCAGAATCCGGCGAACCGCGTCGTCGATGCGCGCCTGCGGAATGCTGCCGGCGTTGATCTCGTTGCGCAGCGTGCTGGTGAAGAGCGTATAGTTGTGCGGCACCATCACCATATCGATCCCGGCGTTGATCGCGGTCCGCACATCGCTGGGATAGTCGCCCGGCAACTGATCGATCCCGGCCCAGTCGGAGACGACAAAGCCGCTGAAGCCAAGCTCGCCCTTGAGCACGTCGGTGATCAGGTACCGGTGGCCGTGCAGCTTTTGCCCGTTCCAACTGCTGTAGGAGATCATCACCGAGCCGACGCCCTTCTGGATCGCGTCGACGTAGGGCACAACATGCAGGCGACGTAGCTCGGCTTCGCTGATCTGGGTATTGCCCTGATCATCGCCGCCGGTCGTGCCGCCATCGCCAACCCAATGCTTGGCGGTCGCGAGGATCGACGCCGGGCCGCTCAGGCTAGTCCCCTGAAGCCCCGTTACGATCGTCGTCATGGCGCTGGCGATCTCAGGATCTTCGCCATAGCTCTCGTAGGTGCGGCCCCAGCGCTCGTTGCGCGCCACACACAGACACGGCGCGAAGGTCCAGTCGATGCCGGTGCCCGCCACCTCCTCGGCGGTCGCCCGCCCGATCTGCTGGATCAGCGCGGGATTGCGGGTTGCGCCCAGGCCGATATTGTGCGGGAAGATCGTCGCGCCATAGACGTTGTTATGCCCGTGGACCGCGTCGATGCCGTAGATGATCGGAATGCCCAGCCGGGTCGAGAGCGCGATGCCCTGGTAGCGATCGTACATGTCGGCCCAGGCGGTGGGCGTGTTGGGCGTGGGCGCTGAGCCGCCGCCGCTGAGGATCGAGCCAAGGTAGTACGTCGCAATATCCGCCTCGGTCGCCAGCGAGCCGCGATCGACCTGCGTCATCTGGCCGATCTTTTCGTCGAGCGTCATGCGCGTCAGCAGATCGGCCACCCGATCGGGGATCGGCGCGCTCGGATCTTTGTAGATCGGCGTGACGCTCTGGGCTGTCACTGCTGGCAGACGTGGTTGCAGGAGCATGCCCATCGTGAGCAGCAGCGCGGCGAGGCTGAGCATGGTCTTTCGGCGGGGGGTAGGGCCGCTTCGTTGACGATCCTGTTTCGGGGACATCGGCGCCTCCTTTGGCTTGACGCGCGCCACCTGTGCGGCGCGCTGGCACGTCGAAGCGATGATATACAACGATCGTCGGATTGGTCAATTTCATCTTAACAATCAGCCAGTAGCGCGGCTGGCTCAGGTTACAGGCGCACTTTCCTGGGCGGCAGGTAGATGCTAAACTCGGTTTCCTGCTGAAGCAAGACACTGTGCGGATACACCTGGTCGGCGAGGCTGACCAGACCCAGGCGATCCAGCAGCGGAAAGCGGGCATGCCTGCATCTGCCACGGGTTGGAGCCAGCCGATCGTGCCAGATCGAGTAGCTGCCGAGCGCGCCGTCGCGCCGGTAAAAAAATCCACGCAGTGGATGCGTCAGCAGGACCATACCGCGCTCCAGGTCGTCGAAGCCGTCCAGCGTGGTGATGCGCTCTCCCGTATCTTCAACCTCAAGATCCGCCGGTGCCCAGGCGCTCTCGGTCTGCATGCGGTACGCGGCGTACGCGCCCCTGCTGGCATCGAAGCGACAGTCGAAGCGGATGCGGCCCCGGTGCCAGGGAAGCTTCCACAGGTAGCGCGGGATCAGCACGCTCGCCGAATCGAGCGCCGTGCCGAAAAACCAGACAGCGCGCTCGCCCGTCAGACGATCCCGAACGTAGGCGCGGTAGTTGGTCTGCCCGAAGCAGAAGCGCAGGAGCGGCAGGCCAACAAAATGAAAATCCTCGTCCTGAAACGGCACAACCGAGACGAGCGCCCGCTCGCGTCCATCGGCGAGCCGGATGCAATCAGGCTCGAAGCGCGGATGAAGCTGTCGCGCTAGCGCCTGCGGCTCGACGGTGTAGGTCAGGATCGCAAAGTGTCTGAGCCTGGTGACAACATCCAGCGGCCCGTGCGTGGGGCGTGCCAGCAGGTCAGGCGTGAAGCGAAGCTGGTCGTTGGTGTTCATATGCGGCGTGTCCAAATCATGCAATACCACGGAAGCATGGTGTGGCCCCGGCAGGTCGTGGCGGTGCCGGACCTGCGATAGGCTGGGATTGTACCATGAACGAAGCACCAAGAACCGAGTGCCATGCCGGGGTACCCTTTGGGTCTGGCACCCGGCGCACCAAGAACAAAGGGACCAGCGAACAAGCGAACAAGGACAAGAGCCAAGAACTCAAAACGTGGAACTCGAATCCCTGACGATCACCGTGAGCCGTGATGTGCTACAATGCAATGCGATGCCATTGTATACCATCTTAACGGGTGCATCCGCCGCATGTTGCCCGCTGCTCCCCCAACGTGAGGTCGCCGACCTGCTTTCTGCCGTGAGAACATCGGGATGGATGAACTACCAGAGCTACCTCCCCCCATCGACACCACCGCACAGGACATCGTCCGCAACGCGGCCAGACTGGCCGCCCTCCGCCGGACAGCGCTGCTGGACAGCCCTGCCGAGGCTGCCTTCGATCGCCTGACGCGCCTGGCGACAAGGATACTCGACGCGCCCACAGCGCTCGTCTCGCTCGTCGATGAGAATCGCCAGTTTTTCAAAAGCTGCATCGGCCTGCCGGAGCCGTGGGCCTCACGGCGCGAAACACCCTTATCGCACTCGTTCTGCCAGCACACGATCGCCACGGCGGAGCCGCTGGTGATCGGCGATGCGCGCATGCATCCGCTGGTCAGCACCAATCTTGCGATCCCCGACCTGAATGTTGTGGCCTACGCGGGCATTCCGCTGGTGACAGCCGACGGCCAGGCGCTCGGCTCCTTCTGTGTGATCGACTCGCAGCCGCGCGACTGGACCACAGACGAGGTCGAGATCTTGAACGAGCTGGCGGCGTCGGTCGTCGCCGAGATCGAGCTGCGGAGCGCGACGCGGGAAGCGCAGCATCAGGCGGAGATTCAGCACTTCCTGGCGCAGGTCAGCCGCGTGCTGGTCGACTCGTTCGACGCCGAGACGAGCTTGCAGAGCGTCGCGCGGCTGGCGGTGCCGCTGCTGGCCGATGGCTGTGTGATCGATATTATCGAGGAGGACGGCAGCCGTCGCCGGGTGGCGGCGACCGCTCTGGACGCGCCGACAGAGGCGCTGATCGCCGAGCTGCTTCAGTACTCGTCCTTGCACGACATGCCCCGCCCGCTGGCCGAGGCCACCCGCACAGGACAGGCGCGGCTGATCCCAGCAGCGGCCGACGATCGATCGACGGGCGCGACGCAGCACAGCGAGTACCTGCGCGTCGCCCACGCGCTCAACCTCCAATCCGGCTGGGTCATCCCGATGGTCGCGCGCGAGCATACCGTCGGCGTGATTACCCTGATCTCAACCCATGCTGACTACCCCTACGCGGGCTATGACCTGATCGTCGCGCAGGATCTTGCGCAGCGTGCGGCGCTGGCCGTGGACAACGCCCGGCTGTATCAGGTGGCGCGGCAGGCGATCCAGGCCCGCGACGAGATGCTGGCGATGGTTTCGCATGACTTTAGAACGCCGCTCGGCGTGGTCAAGGGCTTTACCCATCTGCTCCAGCGGCGCGTTCAGGCTTCGACGATGCCGGACAAAGAGACGCTCGGCGATATGTTCACCAAGATCGATAGCGCGATCCAGCGGATGGTCTATCTGCTCGACGAGCTGGTAGAGGTGACACATCTTCAGGCGGGCCAGAAGCTCGCGCTCCCTCACGAGCCGACCGATCTGGTGCGGCTGGTGCGGCGCGCGGCGGATGAGCAGCAGGAGAGCGCGCGCCGCCATCGCCTGCACGTCCAGTCCGAGCTGCCGGAGCTGATCGGCCTCTACGATGTCGTGCGCGTGGAGCGAGCCTTGATCAATCTGCTGACCAACGCGATCAAATATAGTCCGGCTGGCGGCGAGATCCATATCACGGTAGCAGCCGAGAGCGACACATCCGGCACATGGGCCACGATCCGCGTGCAGGATCAGGGCATCGGCATTCCCGCCGCCGATCTGCCGCGTATTTTCCAGCGCTTCTACCGCGCCGGGAACGTCGGCAGCATCAGGGGCACCGGCATCGGCCTGGCGACCGTCGAGTGGATCGTGACGCAGCACGGCGGGACGGTTACGCTCGAAAGCACCGAGGGCGTCGGCACGACCGTCGTGCTGCGATTGCCGCACATGCCCTACGACGGCGACGATCTCACCTGGGATAGATAGGTCGTCGCGCCTGAGCGGAGGTCTGAAAGCAGGCGCTCAGGCCGCGATCTCGGCGCGAGGCGGACGAGGTAGAGCGGTATGTTGATGGCCGTCGCCTGAAGCTTAGCCTTTGCGTGCCGTGGCGCGCCGATGGGCAGTAGGAGATCGCGCATCACGACCTCTCCTACCCGCAGATCGTCGATATGGCCGAGGCGGGGCCGTGTTTCGGGCTGCCGCAAGAATGCGGCACAGGCGGCGCTGCTCACGATCAGCAGCACTGCCGGGCTATCATGCAGAGGTAGGCCGATCGTTCGCGCAGGCGCGTGGACGACATCACCGCGTCGATCACCGGGATGCTCCTTCGCTTGGGGAGGTGGAATCCCAGCATACTCCACCACAATCCGCCGGACTATCCGGTCGAGAGCGCATCTGCGGCTCGGTCGAGCATACGCATTTCCTGCTGCGCCCTAAGGCCGCTGCCCGATTCACACGAGTTCTATACTGATAGATAAGGCCACCTGTCATCGACGCATCCAAGAATGAGGTGATCCACATGCCCGATTGGTCCTATCTGCCGCTCTTTCGTCCAGCGCTCTTTCGGCTGCCGCCGGAGCGCGCGCGCGATCTCACGCTGGGCGCGATCGGCTGGCTGGCATCACGATCGATCGGGCCGTGGATCATCGAGTTGGCCGGGCATATGCGCTCGGCGGATGCGCTGAAGCGCCGCGCGTGGTGCCTCACCTTCGCCAGTCCTGTCGGCATTGGCGCGGGACTCGACCCGCAGGCGATGGCAAGTCATGCCCTGGCGCGCTTCGGTGTGGGCTTTGTCGAGGTCGGGCCGGTTACGCTAGCGCCGGTTGCCGCGACGGCTCCGATCGTGCGCGACGTAGCGCATCAGGCGCTACGCTATCCCGATCTGCCGGTCAACGATGGAGTACGGGCGCTGACCGCGCAGCTTGCCAGGATTACCCCGCTTCCCGTGCCGCTCGGTGTGCGCCTCGCGCACCGGCCCGCAGCCGATCCTGAGTCGGCAGCGCGCGAACAATCGGCCATGATGCGGGATCTCGCTCCATACACCAGCTTTTTTACCCTCGACTGTGCCGGAGGATGCGACGCTGGCTGGACCGCCGGGGAGTGGGCGTTGTATCTGCGCCTGATAGCACAGGCGGCGCGCACGATCGCTCCAGCCCAGGCGGTGCTGCTCTGCCTGAGGCCCGACGTACATGTCGCGCGCGTCGATCACCTGCTGGATACGGCGATCCCGCTCGGCATCAGCGGATTGGTGATCGGCGGCGGTGTGCGCGACTCGCGCCACACGCGGCTGATCGGCAGACCGGCAGCGCGGGCCAGCCTTGAGCTTGTGCGGCAGATCCATGCGCGCTGGGGCGAGCGCATCACGATTATTGGCTCAGGCGGCGTGCATGAGCCGGGCGATGCGCTGGCGCTGCTGGCGGCTGGCGCATCGCTGGTGCAGCTTTGTAGCGGCCTGATCTACGCCGGGCCTGGGCTGCCCAAGCGGATCAACGAGGCGCTCCTGGCGCGTGAGAAAGCCAATCAGCCGGAACGTCAGCCCGTTCGCCGTTGGGGATGGAGGCCGTGGCTGGCGATTCTGCTTCTGGGCTATGGCATGATCTTCGGCGGCGGCCTGGCCTGGCTGATCGCGGCGACGCGCGTGGTGCTGCCCTATGACGAGGCGTTTGTCCAACTATCGCGGCGAGAGCTGGCCGCGCTCAACCCGCGCCTGCTGCCCTTCATGGCCCACGATCGCATCACGTTGGCCGGAACGATGATCTCGATCGGCGTGCTCTACGCCCAGCTGGCGCTTCACGCGCTGCGCTACGGCGTCCATTGGGCGCAGCGCGCGGTCAGGGCGTCGGCATCGGTCGGCTTCGCCAGCTTCTTCCTTTTTCTGGGCTTTGGCTACTTCGATCCGCTCCATGCGTTCGTTAGCCTGCTGCTGCTACCGCTCTTTCTGCTTGGTATGCGCCAGCCTGCCAGCGCTACTCCCATAATCCCGCAGCCGGATCTCGCCAACGATGTCACCTGGCGCTCCGCGCTCTGGGGCCAGTTGCTGTTCGTCGGTCTGGGGATCGGCCTAGTGCTGGCCGGGAGCGCAATCGCGGTGATCGGCGTGACGAGCGTCTTCGTGCCCGAAGATCTTGCCTTCCTCCAGACAACGCGGGCTGAGCTGCACGCAATCAACCCGCGTCTGGTGGCGCTCGTCGCGCATGACCGGGCGGGCTTTGGCGGCGCGCTCGTCTCCAATGGTCTGGCCGTGCTGCTCACGGCGCTGTGGGGCATCCGGCGCGGTGCCTGCTGGGTCTGGTGGACGCTTTGCCTGGCTGGCCTGCCCGGATTTATCGGCGCGCTCGGTGTTCATCTCACCGTTGGCTACACCGATCTCTGGCATGTCAGCCCGGCGCTGGCGGCGCTCGGCGTCTATCTGCTGGGCCTTGCGCTGCTCTACCCCTATCTCGCGGGAAATCGTGCGGCTCGGAGCTGCGACCACCTGCGTGACGGCGTATGTCCTGTTCCTGATCATCGATGAAGCATGGTCGTTGACGGCAAGCAAATTGCTTATGGCTAGTCCCGCATTTGCGCGCATGCTGATCGGCTCGATCTGGCTGCCCTCGCGCCGTAACACAAGAAAGAGACATCCTATGTCCGACCAACCATTGACGCTGCTCTGCCTGTCACACCTGAAGTGGGACCATGTGTGGCAGCGGCCCCAGCAGTTGACGACGCGCTTTGCGCAGTATTGCCGCGTGATCTATGTCGATCCGCCGGAGATTATGTCCGGGTACGAGCATCCGCAGCTACGGGCGCAGCCGGGCGCAGCCGGTGTGCGGGTGCTCCAGCCGATCTTTCCGATGGCGCTGATCGACACGCCCGGCCACAGCTATCAAGAGCTGTGGGTTGCGTTGCTGCCAGCCGTGCTCGATCTGGCCGGGCCAAACACGATCCTGTGGGTCTTCTCGCCGCTGGCCGACTATCTGGTCGCCGCTGCGCAGCCCTCGATTAAGCTTGCCGTCTACGACTGTATGGACGATCTCGCCAGCTTCAAGGGCGGTACGCCTGAGATGCGGCTGCACGAATCGCGGCTGCTGAGTCTGGTCGATCTCGTTTTCACCGGCGGACGCTCGATGTACGAGGCGCGCAAGACGTGTCATGCGCATGTTCACTGCTTCCCCAGCGGCGTCGATGTGCAGCATTACCGCGCGGCCCAGGAGCAGGCTACGGCTGACGTGCCCGCGCTGTCCGCCATACCGCAGCCCCGCCTCGGCTACTTCGGCGTGCTCGACGAGCGCATCGACTGGTCGCTGATCGCAAGCATCGCCGAGCGACGACCGATGTGGCACTGGCTGTTGATCGGCCCCACGGCGAAAGTCGACCCGGCTGAGCTGCCGGTCGCGCCGAATCTGCACTACCTGGGCCAGCAAGCCTACGCCGACCTGCCCCGCTACCTGAAAAGCTTTGATCTGGCGACGATGCCGTTTGCGCTCAACGAGGCCACTCGGTTTATCAGCCCAACCAAGACCCTCGAATACCTGGCCGGTGGCAAGGATGTGATCAGCACCTCGGTGCCCGATGTCGTCGCTACCTACCAGGGGATCGTCACGGTGGCCGATGGCGTCGACGCCTGGATCGCCGCGATCGAGCGGCTGCTGGCCGCGTCGCCCGCCGAGCGCCAGGAGCGACAGCAGCGCGCAGAGCCGCTGCTTGAGCAGGCCACCTGGGATGGCATCGCAGCTAGGATGTGGGCGCTGATGATCGAGCGGCTGGAAGCGACCGAGCGGACGCGGTTGAAATCCATTGCTCTTGGCAGCGGCTAGCGCTCGGCTTCGTGTACAATCATCCTGTTACCGATTAGCAGGACGAAGAAGTATGGAAGCTGCTCATCCTCACCGCGACATCACGCTGCGCTTTCTGGCCGAGCCGACCGAGGTCAACTTTGGCGGCAAAGTTCATGGCGGCACCGTGATGAAGTGGATCGACCACGCGGGCTATACCTGCGCCGTCGGCTGGAGCGGGCGCTACTGCGTCACGGTCTACGTCGGCGGCATTCGCTTTTACCAGCCGATCCACATCGGCGATCTGGTTGAGGTCCATGCCAGGCTGATCTACACCGGCACCACCAGCATGCACATTGCGGTGGACGTGAGCGCGGGAGCGCCCACCGATCGCGAGATGCGTAAAACGACGCACTGCATCATTATTTTTGTCGCCGTGGACCAGGACGGCAAGCCGGTAGCCGTGCCAGCCTGGCAGCCCCAATCGGATGCCGATCGCGTTCTGCACGACTACGCCCAGAAGCTCATGGCGCTGCGCGAAGGCATCGAGGAGCAGATGCGCCAGTATCGCGAACAGCCCGCTGAGCGGGGGACGCAAGAACCAAGGACCACGAGCTAAGAACCGGGTGCCATGCGGGTGTATGGTTTACCATCATCATACCCCCGGAGCGTCCGCACATCGTGTCCGTGCATGCGCTAGGGAGTCGCATTCCAGCAGCGCGGGAGAGGACACGATGCCAGGAACCAGGATCGGTGCCGATGTGGCGTAAATCATACATGCGGGTGCCAGACCGGGCCAAGCAACAAGCGAGCCAGGATCAAGAGAACAAAGAACAAACAAAAAACAACGGAGAGCTTGGAACTTGGAACTTGGAACTTTGAGCAGAGAGGCAATCATGCATACGCTCGACGAGGCGGAGACACAAGCGCTGCTGCCGTATCCTGCGCTGGCTCACGCAATCCGCGAGATCTTGCTCGCCCGGCAGACCCAGCCGATCACTGCGCCGCCGCGCATGGCTGTGCCGCTGGCCGCCGATGGAACGCTGCTGCTGATGCCAGCTGCAACCGCGACTCTCGCGATCACCAAGCTGGTCACGGTCCATCCGCACAACGCAGCGCGGCAGTTGCCGAGCGTGCAGGCGGATATTCTGGTGCTGGAGGCGGCTACCGGACGAAGGCTCTACATGTTGCCGGGTGAGATCGTGACGGCTCGCCGCACCGCCGCGCTCTCGCTGCTGGCGGCGCAGACCCTGGCACCGCGTCCCGACGGGCCGCTGCTGATCGTCGGCGCGGGAACGCAGGGCCGGGCACATCTCGAAGCCTTCGCCGAGGGCCTGGGCGTGCGGCAGATCTCCATCGCGTCGCGGACCTTTGCCCATGCCGAGCGTCTTGCCGACGCTGCGCAGCAGCGTGGGTTGAGCGCGCACGCCGTGACCGATCCGCTGGTTGCGCTGAAGGAGGCCACGCTGATCGTCACCGCTACTACCAGCGCCCGCCCGGTGCTGCCTGCCCAGGTCCGGCCCGATGCGCTGATCTGCGCGGTCGGAGCCTATGTGCCGAGTATGGCCGAGCTGCCCCCGGCGCTGGTGCAGCAGGCGCGCGTATATGTCGACACGCTCGAAGGCGCGCAGGCCGAGGCTGGCGATCTGATCCAGGCTCATGTCGATTGGAGCCAGGTCACGCCCCTGGAGCAGGCGCTCACGCAGCCGCGCCCGCCCGCAGGCCCGATCATCTTCAAGAGCGTAGGACATGCCCTGTGGGATCTGGCCGCCGCATCCCTGGTGCATGCGCGCAATTCCAAGCCTGCCGGGTGACGATTGCCGAGCCGAATTGCTTGCAGCGCTTCGGGCTGCCATGCTCTCGACGCGGCTGCGGCGATTCCCCGACGCCGCGCCTGCCGGTCGCTGGCCTGCGATGGTACCCAGGCAGGCCCCGGTCTGCCAACCGCGATGATAGAGGACCGGAGGTGCAGCCCTGTCATTGAGCTTTGGATGGGGTTTGGTATACTTTTACGTGCATAAAGGAGCACACATAGCGATGGGACAAGAGATCTTAGTCGTAGATGATGACCCGAAAACAGTAGATTTAATCAGGCTCTACTTAGAACAGGCAGGCTACGGCGTGCTGGTAGCGTACGATGGCAAACAGGCGCTGGATCTGGTGCGGCAAAAGCATCTCGATCTCGTGGTGCTGGACGTGATGCTGCCGATGGTCGAGGGGCTGGAGGTGTGTCGCATGCTGCGCACGCAATCGAAAATCCCGATCATCATGCTCACGGCCAAAACGACGGAATCGGATAAGCTGCTGGGCCTTGAGCTGGGCGCTGATGACTATATCACCAAGCCATTCAGCCCCCGCGAGGTCGTCGCCAGAGTGCGAGCGGTGCTGCGACGGTCCAACGACGAGCAGGATCTGCAAGAGATGCGCTTCGGCGATCTGGTGCTGGACGTGGCGAGCCATGAGGTTCGGGTGCGCGGCGTTCCCCAGCATCTCACGCCCAAAGAGTTTAAGCTGCTCGAAACGTTAGCCAAGGAGCCTGGCCGAGCGTTCTCGCGGACAGAGCTGTTGGAGCGGGTGTTTGGCTTCGACTACGAGGGGCTTGAGCGGACGGTGGATGTGCATGTCATGAACGTGCGCAAAAAAATCGAGCCTGATCCGGCGCGTCCTACCTATATTTTGACGGTGTATGGCATGGGCTATAAGTTCGCCGAGGGTGAAGCTAGCGCATAGCCTGCGGTCTTGTCCACGCGATGACGCATACCCCAGCAGGCGGCGAGACGATCGTCACTGCCTGTCTTGTAGCCTCTGCTGAGCCAACCGAGTCGATCCTGTTCAAGCGCCACAGCGGCGCTTGAATGTTCTCCCCGCCCGATCCTCCATCGGTCAGACCTGAGGCCAGCTTGAGCCGCTATGCCGCATAGGTGCCACACGTGTCCTGCAACATCGGCGCACGCGACACGTGCCTGTGCAGGCAGGGCATTGGGTGATTCAAAAAATCGAGCGGGATCACTATCGCTACCGTACGTGGCCGAATTAATACCGATCTGGGTTGATTGACGGGCGTATTCTGTACTAGAATGGTCGCGACAAACACCCCGCGTCCTGCATATCAGGGCAGATGCTTCCATCACCAATCTTGCTGCGCATGCTGCTTTGACCGCCCAATCCCCAAGGCCCACCGTCGCGGCACACGACGGTACAGCCATGAGGCTCCAGTAGATGTGTGCCCGGAGCCAACCACACGGGAGGATCGTATGCGGCATCTAATCTCGCCAGTAAGATCTCGCCCACACCTTTCGCGCCTCGGTACGCTGCTGATGATCGGCGTTCTGCTCGTGGTGCTGTTCCCGGCAGCGCCGACCACCCGGGCAGTTGTTCCGTTTGTGCCCGAACCCTGTCCAATTCCAGCCATCCCAGGCGTACAGGTCGATTGCGGCTACCTGACCGTGCCCGAGTCGCGTAGCCAGTTTACCGGCAAGACCATTCGGCTGGCGGTGGCGATCGTGCGCTCGCCCAATCCCAACAAAGCGCCCGATCCCTTCCTCTTTCTCCAGGGCGGTCCCGGCGGCGCAACCGTGGTGCTTGCCCCGATTCTGGCGGAGCTGTACGCCCCCATCCTGGCGCAGCGCGACCTGATCCTGATGGATCAGCGCGGCACCGGCTTCTCGCAGCCGCATCTCAGCTGCGATCTTGGCCTGCAGCAGATCGGCAGGCAGGCGCTCCCGACGAAGCTCAAGCGGGCACATCTGCCTGACTTCATTCAGTTTCAGGTCGATCAGCTAGTCAGTTGCGGCCAGGAGCTGCGCGCCGCCGGCAACGATCTTTCGGCCTACAACTCGGCTGAGAACGCGGCGGACTTCGAGGATCTGCGGCTGGCGCTTGGCTACGGGCCGTGGAATGTGCTCGGCGGCTCCTACGGCACGCGGCTGGCGCTCTCGATGCTCCAGTTCCGCCAGGAGACGCTGCGCAGCGTCGTGCTCGACTCGACCTACCCGCCGCAGGCCAACTTCCACTACGAGGTCTTCGGCTCGTACAACCGCACGCTGAACGTGCTCGCTGACGAGTGCGCCGCAGATGCCGCCTGCAACAGGGCCTATCCCAACCTGCTGCAAACATTCGACCAGCTCTACGATCGCCTGAACGCGAGCGCCGCGCAGGTGCCGATTATCGATCCGAATACGCAGCAGATCGTGACCTATCTGCCGGTCAGCGGTGTGACGTTCTCGACGATCGTGTTCCAGCTCTTCTACTCTACCGGGGCGATCCCGATTATGCCGCTGCTCATCGGCGAGACTTCCAAAGGCAACTACATTCCGCTTGGCATTATCCTGGGCGCGCTGCTGACCGCGCAAGAGGAGCAGCCCGGCGGCGCGCAGGCGCTGGGTATGCTCATGGCTGTGCAGTGCAACGAGGACGCGCCGTTCGCGTCACGCGGCGATTTCGTATCCGCGCGCCATCGCTACCGCCGCGCGAGCGCCCTGGCGTTCCAGGTCTTCTTCAACGAAGGCATGCTGGATGTGTGCGAAGGTATCGGCCTGAACGATCCCGATCCGGCACTGAATCGCGCTATCACCAGCGATCGTCCGATCATGATCATCAGCGGTATCAACGATCCGATCACGTCGCCGGAGTACGCCGAAACGACGGCCTCGACGCTGCCGAACAGCTTTATCGTCTTCTATCCGCGCGGCGGGCATGTGCCGAGCATCGGCAGCCCGTGCCTGACGGGCGCGATTGCGGCGTTTATGACCTCGCCGGGCGAGCGCCCCGATACCTCGTGCGTTGCGCGCGAAGCGCCGCTGCCGTTCGTCACGCCGCCCGCAGCGACCGGCAAGAAGTTGACCCGCGCGGTCAACAAGCTCTCGCGCACGCTTCCGATGCACGTCAGGTAGGCGTCGGCGACGATCGATGGGAAGCGCCCCAGGTCATGAAGTGGCAGGGCCTGGGGTGTTTCATCGCGGCGGCGCTCCGCAGAGTCGCATGATTGGCTGGAAATGGCGCGGATCGCATACAATAGCCGCCATGAGCACGTTGAATCGACACGAGCAGGATACGCCAGACTCCCGCTTCGCGCCGCATCCGCACCGGCAGTTCTGGGATACTCGCTACCGCGATTCGTTCTATCCGCGCTGGCCGTCGGCGCTGCTTGAGCGCTGGCTGACGCGCCTGACTCCCGGCTACGCGCTCGATGTCGCGTGTGGCGCTGGCCGTCATACGCTGCTGCTGGCGCAGTACGGCTGGCGGGCGCTCGGCGTCGATATTTCTCCGGTCGCGCTCCACCTTGCCCGCGCCGAGGCCCGCATGCGCGCGCTGACGGTCGATCTGCTGGCGGCCAATCTTGAGGACTATCCGCTGCCGCCCGCGCACTTCGATCTGGTCTGCGTCTTTCGCTTTCTGGAGCGCGCGCTGTGTCCCAGGCTGGCGACAAGCCTCAAGCCGGGCGGCGTGCTGATCTACGAAACCTTTACGATCGAGCAGCGCAGCTACGAGGGCGGGCCGCGCACCGACGATCGGCTGTTGCAGCCCGGCGAGCTGCCCCGGCTCTTTCCGGCGCTCGACGTGCTCGAATACCGCGAGGGTGTGACCGAAGAGGATGGCAGGCCGCGTGCGCTGGCTGGCCTGGTGGCACGCCGACCAACCGACTCGCTATAACGATGGAGCTACGATTATGAAAGCTGCGATCTTCCGTGAGCATGGCCCGATCGAAAACCTGGAATACGCCGACGTGCCGACGCCAGCGCCCGGCCCACACGAGGTGCTGGTGCGCGTGCGCGCGTGCGCGCTCAATCATCTCGATCTCTTTGTGCGTGAGGGCATTCCCGGCATCAACCTGGAGTTTCCGCACATCGGCAGCTCGGACATCGCTGGTGAGATCGAGGCGCTCGGCGTGGCGGTGGAGGGCTGGCGCGAAGGCGAGCATGTGGTGATCAATCCCTCGCTCTCATGCGGCACGTGCGAGTTTTGCATCATGGGCGAGGAGAGCCTGTGCGGGCGCTACCGGATCATCGGCGAGCATCTGCGGGGCGGCGCGGCTGAGTATATCGTCGTGCCCAGCGCCAACCTGTTCCGCATCCCCGACGATTATCCCTTCGAGCAGGCCGCCGCCGCGCCGCTGGTCTATATGACCGCCTGGCGTGCATTGATCAGCCAGGGCCAGCTACGTGCGGGGCAATCGATCCTGATCCTGGGCGCGGGCGGCGGCGTCGCGACGGCGGCGATCCAGATCGCGAAGCTCGCGGGCGCGTACGTGTATGCCGCGTCGCGCGACGAGACGAAGCGCCAGCAGGCGCTCAAGCTCGGCGCGGATGAGGTGCTGGATACCAACGCCGATTTTTCTAAGGAGCTTTGGAAGCGCACCAGTAAGCGCGGCGTCGACGTGGTGCTCGAAAATGTCGGCGCGGCAACCTGGGAGCGCGCGCTGCGCTCGGTGGTTAAAGGCGGGCGTGTGGTGGTCTATGGCGCGACGAGTGGGCCGCAGGTGCAGATCGATCTACGCCAGCTTTTCTGGAAGCAGTACGCGATCATCGGCTCGACCATGGCGAACAGCCGCGAGTTCAACACCGTGATGCGGCTGGTCTTCTGGGAGCGGCGGCTTCAGCCGGTTGTGGATCGTGTCCTGCCCTTGTCGCAGATGCGCGAGGCGCAGCGGGCGCTCGAAAGCGGCGAGCAGTTCGGTAAGATCGTGCTGAGGCCGTAGCGTCTTTTTTTAATGATCTTCGGTATTCGTAGGGACGACATGCCGGATCGTCCCTACAGTAGTTTCTATCGCATCTGGTTTGATTCCTTCATCTCCTGTAAAGATTTTGTCACCTTCGGCACTCCACCCCGTGCATAAAATGGTACACTCTCTTCGGGTTAGCGCTTTCATTGATGTTCTAGCCTCGCTCGCCATTTATACACACGGTGGAAACGATCAGCGTCGATCAGGAAACGATTCTTACCTGCGCCAACATTCACCCGTCTCTGACATCGTTTATAAGCAAGGCGTCATCTCGGCGTGCTTGTCTTTCTGATCCGCGCTGATACGATGATTCTGCACTGAAAGGAATACACGATGCGCCGCCTTCTGGTTTGTTTGCTGCTGATCGTTCTGCTCACGTCGCTCGCGTCCTCGCCTGCGGTGCGCGCTGAAGATCCGCCTGCTCAGCCGCTCGGCAACATGATGGGCATGGTCGTTCGCGATCCGCACTACGAGTGGAACACCAATCCAAACTATCCGAACGATGTTAACCGCGCGTTCTACGACGCGATGGGCCTGAAGCTGGCCGAGGCCGGTGTCAAATGGGCGCGGATCGAAATCTTCGCCGCAGATTCCGGCCCGAACGCCGGGCGCGTCGACGTGGAGAAGTATCGCTACTTTATCAACGAGGTCGCGCCGCGCCACGGCATCAAAGTCTTGGCACTGCTGGCAACGCCACTGGTGCGGCAACGCCCCGAAGGTAGTCCGATCCGCTTTCCGGGCGACGAGTATCCTTCTGGGGAGTATATCCCGCCGGAGCGGATCGAAGATCCGCTGACCATCGACGCGGGGCCAGCCTACCGCTACGTTAATCCGTACATGCACATCTGGCTCGACAACGCCTTCCAGGTCGCTAAGGCCTTTCCGTATAACAAAACCACCGGCGCGGGCATCGCCGCGTACGAGGTGCTCAACGAAGAAAATCGCTACCTCAACGGCGGCGGTAAAGGGATGAGTCCGGTGTCGGTGGCGACGCTGCTCACGAAGTTCCACCGCGTCTTCAAGCAGCTTGGCGGTCCTGACGGCTCCCTTGGCCCGTGGCGCAACGATGTCAAAATCATCCTCGGCGGCCTGCACCCCGACCGCTGCGATGATTGCGGGACCGGCGGCATGAACGATCGCCAGTACCTCGATGCGCTGTACAAGACCTCGGCGTTCCAGGGTAATCGCAACACCTACGGCAGCTATCCGCTGGACGGCGTGGGTTATCACCCGTATCCGATGGAGATGCGCAGCGGCCTGGTGCCAGAGCCGACCGGCTCGCTGGATCTGTTCCGTGTTCCCACGCGGATGGACGCGATGCGCGCGATTATGGTGCAGAACGGCGATACCGCCAACAAGTTCTGGATTACTGAGGTAGGCGATCGTGGCGCGCCGATCACCGTCGATCCGGAGGGCGATAACGAGCAGCGTCAGGCCCAGTTCATGCGCACGATCTACTGGTTCCTGTGGCGTGACCGCGCCTTTGTCGAGAATGTCTTCTGGTTCAAGTACGAGGATTTTGCCGTTCCGTCCAATCAAGCGGCAGTTGGCCCCGAAAACTGGGGCGTGGTGCGGCTGAAGCCCGGAACCACGACTGAGTACGACAATAGCGGCGCGATCGACCGGGTCAAGCTCTCGTTTGCGACGTACAAAGACATGGCGTTCAATGGCCTGCGCGAGTACCAGACCTATCTGCCGCTGTCGCAGAAGGAATAGCGCTGAGGCTGATCGTCGGGATGTGAGCGTAGGAGTGGAGGCGATGTGTAGGGGCGTATACGATACGCCCTTACGCACGTATCTGCAACCATTCTCCAAACACCATCAATCCGCTCCGACCAAAGGAGATGATCACATGCGACGATCCTGTCCCGTATCATTTCCGTCAGCGCTGCGAGGCGATTCTGGCGGCTGCGTACGGGCATCGGACGCGCCTGGATCGTCGGGGTGTGCGGCGGAGTGCGGCGGGGTGGGCCCTGGGAGCACCGCGCGGAGCGCCAGCGCAGCCTCGTTCTGCTCGCGCTCGACCTGCGGCCCCTGGCTGCGGATCAGCACCTTATCGATCCGCACGCCGTCCATATCCACGACCTCGAAGTACCAATCGCCGAGCGTCACCGTCTCGCCGGTCGTCGGAATATGCTCGAAGAGCGACAGCAGCAGCCCCGCAATGGTGTCGAAGGGCGGCAGCTCTGCCAGGTCCTCGCGCGGCGGCAGCCCCAGGCGGTGCTCGGCGTCGGCGTACGAGAGCAGCCCATCGACCAGGAAGGAGCCGTCGGCGCGGCGCACAACCATCGTATCGGCCTCGTCGTACTCGTCGGCAATATCGCCCATCAGCTCTTCCAGCACATCTTCCAAGGTGATCAAGCCCTCGATCTGCCCGTACTCGTCGATCACCAGCGCCAGGTGATGGCGCGTCTGCTTGAACTGCTGAAGCACCGCCGAGATGCGCTGGTGCTCCAGCACAAAGACGGGCGGGCGGATCAGCTCGGCAAGCTGCGGTGGCGGATCGGCATGGCCCTGCGTGGCGCGCAGGATATCCTTGGCGTAGAGCACCCCCTCGATTGTGTCGGGCGTGCCACGGTAGACCGGAATGCGCGAGTACTCCGACTCGATCACCCGCGCGACGATCTGATCGAACGGCAGCTCATAGGGCACGGCGAAGATCTCCGTGCGCGGCGTCATGATCGAGCGGGCGGTCGCGTCGGTAAAATCAAAGACGCGCTCGATCAGATCGCGCTCTGCCGCCTCCAGCGTACCGCCTTCTGTGCCCTCGCGGACCAGCGACAGGACATCTTCTTCGGTAACGTGCTCGGCCTCCTGCTGGTGACGGCCAAGCAGCCGCAGCACAGCCTCGGTGGAGATCGTGAGAAACCAGACCACCGGCGCGGCGATTCGTGAGATCAGGCGCATCGTCGGCGCGACCGCCGTGGCGATGTGCTCGGCCTGCTGGAGCGCGATGCGCTTCGGCACCAGCTCGCCCAGGATCAGCGAGAGATAGGTCAGCAGCAGCACCACCAGCGTCAGCGCGATCGGATGAGCGTACGCTCCGGCGAAAGGTTCAAGCGCCTCAGACAGCGGATCGGATAGGACATCGCCGCCGAATGCCGCCGCGAACGTTCCGATCAGCGTGATGCCAACCTGCACCGTCGCCAGAAAGCGGTTCGGCTCGTGCGCCAGATCGAGCGCCGTCTGCGCGCCCGTGCTGCCCTCCTCCGCGCGCTGCTGGAGCCGCCCGCGCCGCGCAGAAACCACGGCGATCTCAGAGGCGGCAAAAAAGCCATTGGCGATCATCAGCAGTACGATCAGCCCGAACTCCAGCCACACGATATCCATCAATACCTTCCTCCCACACCCGCCATGCCGACAGCATAGCGCTGCGCAACACGGTTGCCGCTATGTTCCTGTGGCAGGGCTGCGCCGTCCGTGGTGCCTCATGCTACAATGATAGCAGAGACGCACGGCACGTGCGCCTTTTACGTGCTGGCACGTCGGCAGGCCGGGGAATGAGAGCACAAAGGAACAAAGGCTTAAACCCTGTTCCTTGTTCCCATGCTCCCCGACCCCTGATCCCTCGCTTTGGGAGCGAGCGCCTGACGGAGAACCACAACAACCTTTATGAAAGGATGAGACAACGCATGGATGGACTTTACAGCGTGATCGTAACGATTCACAACATCTTTGGTGGCCTGACGCTGCTGCTGACGCTTGTCGCCGCCGTGATGCTCTTTGTCACCGCCCGCACCACGGCGCAGGGATCGGCGCTGGTGCTGCGCGCCGATCTGATCAGCGCATCGATTCAGGCAACGCTGGGTATCTTGCTGATCATTCTGGGCCTCATCATGGGCAATGGAGCTTATATCGGCGGTCTGTGGCTGCATTATATTTTCGGTATCGCAGCGGTTGGCGTCGTCTCGGCGATGGCCGCGCGGGCGCGGCGCGCTCCCGACAGCGAGGCGCGGCGCTATGGCGGTATTCTGCTGGGCGTGCTGCTGCTGGTGCTCGTCACCTTTATGATCGGCCAGTTCAAGTACAATCCATTGGTCTAGTCGCTGCCCATAGCCGATCGGCAGCGCCCTCTATCCTGGTATGCGATGGATAGAGGGCGTTTGCCTGCGAGCTGCCAGGCAGGGATAATATATGCTCTGGTACAAGAAGCATCGGGCGAGCTTACCTATAGCGTGAAACGATCGATGATTGATTTGCTAAATACCGAGGTTACGCTATCATACAACCACCGACAAAAGGTAGCCGAGATGACCCCTAGCCTGACACGAGAGGCGATCAGCATGGATGTCCCAGCGCTCATATGTATATTTTTCCTCCGTTTAGCTTCGCACAGCGAGGAACGCCGTGAGCAATAAACCGTCGAACGATCGCGGTGGACGCCGCCCCAGCGCGCGGATTGAGCCGTCACTGCCGCTGAGCCAGGTTGGCCGCGAGGAAGAGCCGCTGCTGATCCCGATTCCGCCACAGAGCAGCATCGAGGAGATTTGTAACCTCGTGCGCGGCGCGGGCGCGGCGCGGGTGGAGCTGCTGGTGCCGGATGGCACGCGCGCGCTCCAAAGCATCGCCGGAAACGAGATGCTCCGCGAGGCGGCGAAGGCATCGGGCGTGCGCGTGACGCTCTTCACGGCGGACGAGAAGACGACCGACGCGGCGCGCTTTGCCAAGCTGGACGTCGTCAGCGTCGGCGGCACGGTGGCCGCGCCGCGTCCGGGCGATACGCCTCGCCGCCCGACCGCCCAGCGTCCTGCGATCCAGCCGCCAACACCGCCGCTCACGCCGCGCCCGCCGACGCAGCCAGCCTCCGGCACGGCGCAGCCGACACGACAGGCCGCTCCGTCAACGCCGCTGGCAGCCTCGGATGCTGATTTTCTCTCACAGCTTGAGGCGATCGACCATGCGGCAGACGCGGAAGCGCCGCGCGTCCAGCGCTCCGAGCAGGGCGCGCTCTTGTACGATGTGCCGGGCGACATCGGCGTGCCCAGCCCCGCGCAGAACGACGCCGAGTGGCAGGCCGCCTTCGGCGAACTCGATACCGCCATGTCGCGCGCGCCGGAGGAAGAAGATCTACCGCCGCTGCCGCCGCGCCGCCGTCCACGGCGGGCCAGCGCGGATGATGTTGTGCGCGAGCGCGCTCCGCGTCCTTCGCTGCTGGGAGCGCTGCTTGGCGTGCTGCCGCAGCGCAGCCGGCGCGTCGCCGACGAGGCTGCCCCGCCAGATGACGAAGGCTTCCGCATGGCGCGTCCAGAGCGCACTGCCGAAGAAGTTGCCGCGCGGCGACGACAGTCGCGCACCTTGCTGCTAGGGCCGCTGCTGGCGCTGCTGCTGATCACTGGTCTGGTGCTGATCGTGCTCAGCTCGCAGGGATCGCTGAACTTCGGCGGATTCTGGAACAGCCTTGGCCTGGGCACGCCGCCGACGATCACGGTCGAGCCGCCGCTGAGCAGCACCGAGGCGGTCACGTTTACCGATCAGCTCGTGCCGCTCGTCGGCGAGCCGATCAATGACCCGGCCTCGATCAACGTGCAGGGCGTGGTCCTGACGGTGCCCGTCACGGTGACGGTGCAGGGAACGGCTGCCGGGAGAGCGGTAACGCCGATCGGCTTTGCTAAAGGCGGCGTCACGCTCCGTAACCAGACCTCGCAGCCGGTGACAATCCCGGCGGGCACGATCGTCGCGGCGGGCGGGCAAGAGTTCGTCTTCGACAACAATGTGACGGTGCCGGGCAGCCGCGATACCGGCGAGGCGCTGGTCTATGGCTTTGCCGATGGGACGCTCACGGCGCGGCTGCCCGGATCGCAGGGCAATATTCCGCCGGGCACGATCGTCGCGATACCGGGCTATACCAGCAGGCAGTTCACCGTCTCTCAGCCTGCGCCGTTTACCGGCGGCTCCGACGAAGAGGTGACGATTGTCTCGCCCGACGATGTAAGCCCGCTGCTGCCTCAGGCGCTGACCGATCTGTACGCCAGAGGCGTCACCGGGCTACAGGCGCAGGTGCAGGAGCGGCCCAATCTCTCGATCTCCGCCGGACAGATCACGCCGACCCAGGAGCTACTGAGGTCGCTGCCGCCTGAGGAATACTCCTCGGTCTTCCCGCCGATCGGCCAGGTGACGCAGGACGGCGCGTTCACGCTGCAAGTCTTCAGGACCTTCGAGGCGCTGGCAAATCCGAGCGACAGGCCGATCGACGCAGAGCTGCGACGGGCGATCCTCAACCTGATCCGCCAGCAGCGGCCCGATCTGGGGAGCGCCGAGATTTCGATCAACGGCTGGCGGCGCGGCGATCAAGGCTTGATCGTGGAGGCGGTCGCGGTGCCGCGCGGCGGCTACCAGGAGTTGCCGGAGTCCCTCCGCGAGGAGATCGCCCAGGCGATCCGGGGCAAGGCCCGCGATGAGGCCGAGACGTATCTGCGGCAGCTCGAAGAAGAGGGCCAGATCAGGGCCTTTGGCCTGCCCCAGGACTGGCAGACGGTGCCCGACAATGTGACGGTGACGGTCGACACGACGGCCTCCGGTGCGAGTCAGTGATGGTCGGCGGACGGATCATTGCCCTGGATGTGGGCGAGAAACGGATCGGCGTCGCGGCCTGCGATCCGAGCGGCATCGTGGTGCGGCCTGTGGGCGTGGTGCAGGCCGACCCGCGCGAGCGCGCGCTGGCGGAGATTCAGCGCATCGTCCACGACGAGGAAGCGGTGCTGGTGGTCGTCGGGCTGCCGCTGACGCTGCGCGGCGAGCACGGGCCGCAGGCGCAGCGCGTGGCCGATTTTGTGGAGAAGCTCAAGGCCGTCGTGACGGTGCCGCTGGTGATGCGTGACGAGCGCTTTACCAGCGTCGAGGCGCAGCGGATCATCGACGAGCGCGGCGGCAAGCGCAAGAAGCGCCGCCGGGGTGAGGTCGACGAGATTGCGGCGACGCTGATTTTGCAGGATTACTTGCAGGAGCTACAGATGCAGCGGCCCGCGCGGCCCCTGGATGAGGGCGATCTGCCGCATTGGGATGACTAGATCATGCGATGGCTCGTAGGGCCGTTGACAAGACGCTCAGGGCACGTCGATGACGTGCCCTGCGATCATAATCCTCCAGACATGTTTATCTCGCGCCTGGTGCCATCGTCATGCCTGTCATCAGGCGATAACGCCAGTACGGGATCGGCGCGATGAGGACCGTGCCGGTGCCCTCAAAGGTACTCACTAAACCTTCCCCTGATGACATCGAGCCGAACAGGGATTTCGCGGCACGCTCGATCCGGTATTTCAGGTTGCCGGTGCGGGCAATAACGAAGGTGCCATCCACAACCAGCTTATCGTTGATCAGGCGAAGTTCCTGCACATCGCCCTGCGCGATGACCACGACTTGCCCACGACCCCGAACCTTGGTCTGAAAATTGACCAATCCTTGCCCGCTGAGCAAGCTGGTGAGGGCACTGTCCCGATGCACATCGACGTCGACATCGCCATCGGAGGCCCAGTATGCCCCGCGCTCAAGAATCCAATCCTTGCCTTGCAGGTCGAACGCATGAAAATTGGCGAAAGATGGCTCCAGATAGACTTCGCCAGTGCCGGTGTAGGTCGGTCGAAAGATCGACTCGCCCGTTGCCATAGCCTTAAACAAGCCAGATGCCCCCGGACCGCGCGACTCCATGACGAGATCGCCGCGCATGTAGGACAAGGCTCCGGCTTCACTGCGGATAGTTTCATTCTGCAACGTCGCTTTCACCATCCGCACGCCTTCTTGTTCAAGGACGTCGAACTGTGCCATAGCTTGCCCATCTCCTTGACGAACCACACAGAATATTTCTCTGATACGTGGATCTCGTCTCCTGTGTTACACGAGCATGGAGCGGGGCCAGGCAAGCACCGCCGAACTCTATTTTTGGATGACCCTTCAATCCGTCGTCTCGCGCAGGCCGTCGAGCACCTCGGCGACCAGCTCGATCGGCACGTCGTCGCGTACAACTGTCGCGCCGATCCTGGTGGGCAGCACCCAGCGCACGCGGCTAGATCGCACCTTCTTGTCGCTGCCGAGCCGCTGGAGCACACATCCTGGATCGATCGTCGTTGGCAGGCGTGTGGGCAGGCCGAACGCCTCCAGCACGATACGCTGCTCGTCGAGCGCCGCCGGATCGAAGATTCCGAGCCGCGCGGCGATCGTCCCGGCGGCCATCATGCCGACCGCGATGGCCTCGCCGTGCCGCAGCGTGTAGCCGCTCTCCGCCTCGACCGCGTGGCCGATCGTATGGCCGTAGTTGAGCGTGATCCGACCGCCGTGCTCGCGCTCGTCGCCGCTGACGACGCGCACTTTATGCGCCGCCGCACGCTGGATCAGCGCGCCCGTGATCGGCTCCTCCAGGTCGAGCACGGCCTGGGCGTGCTGCTTGAGTTGTGAAAAGAGCTGCGGATCGCCGATGATGCCATGCTTGATCGCCTCGGCCCAGCCCGCCGCGCGCTCGGCGGTCGGCAGCGTCGGCAGCACGCTCGTATCGGCCAGCACCAGACGCGGCTGGTGGAACGCGCCGATCAGGTTCTTGCCCACCGCGTGATCGACGCCGGTTTTGCCGCCGATCGCGCTGTCGACCATCGCCAGCACCGTCGTCGGCAGTTGCACCACCGCAATGCCGCGCAGCACCGTCGCGGCGACAAAACCGGCCAGATCCCCGACCACGCCGCCGCCCAGCGCCAGCAGCACATCGCCGCGCTCGACGCTCTGCGCCAGCAGCCAGTCGTACACCTGACGCACGGTATCGAGCGTTTTATACTGCTCGCCCGCCGGAATCGCATGCACCCCGACCACATGATTGCGGCTGCGCAGCAGCTCGCACACGCGCCCACCATGCAGCGGAAAAACGGTCGTATCGCTGACGAGCCAGACCCGCCCGCGCAGCCCCAGACGTTCGAGCCAGCCGGGCAGCTCGGCGAGGAGATGATGACCCGCTCGCACGCTATACGTGCCGCCCGGCGTCGTCACCTGAAGGCCGTCGCTCTGCTCTGCCGCGCTTCTCAGGCTGCGGCCATGCAGAATCTCGTCCACCACCTGCGCGGGCGTTAGCCCGACGGTAACGATCGTCCAGTCCGCAATCGCGGCGTAGAGCGGCGCGCGACGCTCCGCCATCTGCGCCAGCCGCGTCGCAGGGCCATCGGCCAGCAGTGGCCGATCGGTGGTGCCGTCGAGCCGCGAGACAAGCGTTGCCGTGGGCGCGTGCAGCCAGACGGTGAAGGTGGTATTCCGCAGCCGCTCGCGATTCGCCGGATCTTCGACGATGCCGCCGCCGGTCGCGATCACCACGTGCTGCTGCTTAAGCGCCTCCATTAGCGCCTGCGACTCAAGATGCCGGAAGGCTGCCTCGCCCGTCTGCGCGATGATCTGCGCGATGGGCTGCTGCGCCCGCGCTTCGACCAGATGATCGGTGTCGATATAGCGCCAACCTAAGGACTCTGCCAGCAGACGGCCTACCGTGGTTTTGCCGCTGCCGCTGAGGCCGACCAGTGCGATTTTATGCTGCATAATGCTCTCGAAATGTTGTTGATTGGTTGCGAGACGTAGCGCTTTATGGTAGGATTGCTTGCACCGAGGGCCGCTAGCTCAACGGTAGAGCACTCGGCTCATACCCGATGGGTTCCGGGTTCGAATCCTGGGCGGCCCACCACTTGCTGACGATACGCCAGATATTTCTGGCGTATCGTTGTTTCGAGCGCTGCTTTGGCGCGAGCTACGTCAGATTCGCCAGTAGTCTAACACACACGAGGTGCTGATGAAAGCAATGGTGCTTGCGGCAGGTGCCGGAACCCGGTTGCAACCGCTGACCGACTCGATCCCCAAGCCGCTGCTGCCGATTCGCGGCGAGCCGCTGCTGGCGCATACGCTGCGCTGGCTCAAGCGCTACGACATTACCGATGTTGCGCTCAACCTGCACTATCTGCCTGAGGTGATTCAGGATCAGCTTGGCGACGGATCACAGCTTGGCATGAATCTGATCTACTCGTTCGAGCCGGAGCTGCTCGGCACGGCGGGCGCGGTCAAAAAGCTCGCCGCGCTCTTCGACGAGCCGTTTGTGGTGGTTTATGGCGATCTGCTGCTGGATGTCAACCTGCGGGCGCTGCTCGATTACCACCAGTCGCGGCGCGCGCTGGTGACGATCGGCCTCAAGCACACCGACGATCCGCCCTCACAGGGCATGATCGCCTGCGACTCGTCGGGGCGCGTGGTGCGCTTCGTCGAGAAACCGGCGGAGTGGTCCGACGCGCAGATGACCTCCAACGCCGGGGTGTATATCGTCGAGCCGGAGGCGCTTCAGCACGTCCCCGCCGATCGACCGTCCGACTGGGGCCACGACCTTTTTCCGCTGCTGCTCGCGGCGGGCCTGCCGATCTACGCGCAACTGCTCGACGGCGCGGTGATCGACATCGGTACGCTGGCGGCCTACGAGCAGGTGAAAGATACCGGGCTGCCTGGCCGGGAGCGGCTCGCCGATTGATCCTGCCGGGGCGTGATTCGGGGTGCCTTCGTGGGGACGACCCGCCGGGTTGCGCCATGACACGGCATCGCCATGCCCCTACGGTTCGAGCCACGGTGCTCCAGCCTACGGGATGGATCGCGCTGAGCGCTTACGCCCTGGCTCCGAGCGCGATCTCTTGCAGCGCTGGCATCGTCGCAGCCGATAGCTCCGGCTGTACCACTGGCCTGGGCGTCGCTCCATGCAGCAAGAAGTGGAGCGCGCCGCGCAGCCTGCCGCCCCACGCCGTTTCGCAGTGGCCCGCGTTGTGCTCCTCGACATACTGCAACTCCTGGCCGGGCCGGTAGCCCTTCCGCCGCAGCAGCGCGCACATCCGCCGCGCGTTCGCGACCGTCTCCCTGCCCTCGCGCGTGCCCACGTCCAGATACAGCCTGCCCGGCACGAACGCCGCCTGCCTCACCGCCGCGAAGAGCGCGCGGTCGGCGAACCACAGCGCGGGACTCATCACGCCCGCGAAGCCAAAGGTCGCGCTCTGAGCGAAGAAGCCGTAGAGGCTGATCAGGCCGCCCATCGACGAGCCGAAGATGCCGGTGTGCTCCCGGTCGCGCACCGTGCGGAAGGTGTCGTCGATCAGCGGCTTCAGGGTGTGGACAATGAATTCGAGATAGGCCGCGCCCTGCCCGCCGCCGCTCAGCCGATCGACGAAGGGGCTGTACTCGTCGCAGCGCCGCTCTTGCATGTTGGGAATGCCAACCACAATCGTCTCAAGGCCGCTCGCGCTGGCCGCTTCGAGCGTCTCGTCGACGGCCCACTCACAGCTAAAGCTGGTCGCGTCGTCGAAGAGATTCTGCCCGTCGTGCATGTACAGCACCGGATAGGCCCGATCACCCCGTTCGTACGATGGCGGCAGATAGACCAGAATATCGCGCTGGTTGCCAAGCTGCGGGCTCCAGACCTCCGGCAGCACCTTGAGCGTGCCCGTGACGGTATGGTATGGCGCGTCGGTATAATCCTGGTAGTCGCGCCAGGTGGGCTTGGTGCCCTCGCGCCGCCAGATGACGCGCCGGGTGTGCCGGTGGCGAATCTCACGCGCGACCTGCTTGATCTCCTCCGAAGTCCAGCCGCATCTGCCCCACGGCCCGCGCGCTGCAACCTGCCGGTCGCAGCCGGACGCGAAATCGGCTGCGAGCACCATCTCGATAAACTCGCCCGGCTGGATCTGCTGCCCTTCCAGAAAACACTTATGACCTGATGTATTCATCAGCAGGATACGTTGACCTGCACGTGACATCGTAAAGCTCCTTGAATGCCGGGCGCGCATTAAGCAATGCGCGTGCCATAAGCCGAAGGCAGTAGCGCTGGCGGCCTCCCGTTTGCTATGGCACGACTCTCAGCATACGGGCCTTGCGGCACGCATGGTGCTGAACATCTGAGGGAGCACGTGAGGAGAAGGAGCAGACGATGGCAGGCAAACCGCGCGCGTGCTAGCGTCTGTTAGCAGGAGGGAATGTGCGATGGTCATGACATACGACGAGGCGAATCGCCTCAAGGAGCAGATCGAGCGCGAGCATCCCGAAGTGACGTGTGAGGTGCAGCAGTACGAGCACGCCTGGCAGGTGCTGGTGCGGAATCCGCGCACCAACGAGCAATTCGGCATCGTCAGCCCGACCGACTGGCAGGATCGCTTGAACACGATGGAGGGCATCCGGTGAGACGGGCGTGCATGGCATATGATCGATGGAGCATACGATGAGCGTGAGACTTGAACAAGGTGGCCTGTACATTCTGCCGGATGCGCTGGCGGGAGCGTCCTATCTGATTCTGCAAGCCCAGCAGACAACGGGCGGCTGGCAGTTGGTCGAGTGCCACGCGACGCCCTTCGGCTCGGATCGATTCAAGGCGCGCGCTGTCGCCTCGGATGAGCAGGTGATCCGCTTCGATGTCGATGCGTCGGGGGCGCTGGCGCAGCGCGGCGGCGACGAGACGCAGCCCAGGCGCTTTACGCTGGCGAATCTGAGCCTGATCGGCTATCTGCGCGACGGGCAGTTTATCCCAACCGAAGAAGGGCTGTAGCGCGTGTTCAGGAAGGGGAATTTTTGGGGGACTCCCCCACACCCCCGGCCTGGCGGCGCGCGATCCCACTCCCGGCACAACGCTTGCTCACGTTCTCGCGACGTACGCAGAGGAGCGATGTATGGAGCGGCAACAGATCGAGCAGTTGGCCCAGGAGTTTATCGATGCGCTGCACGCGCTGGAGCAGGGCGATGTCCAGCAGGTCGATCGGCTGGTGACGCTGTTCGGCGACGACGCGCGCCTGACCAACGCGGCGCTGAAGCTGGCCGGAGAAGAGCGGATCGGGCAGGACGGCGCGCGGCAGTTCTGGACCGAGTATCGCCGCACGTTTGGCGAGGCGCACTCCGAGTTCTATCAGGTGACGGCCAACGCCGAGGCCGCCGGGCTGTTCTGGACGACCAAAGGCACGGGCAATGATGGACAACCGATGGAGTACGACGGCGTAAGCCTGCTGGTCTTCGACGAGCGCGGCAAGATCACCATGTTCCGAGGGTACTACGATACGCGCCAGTTGAGCCGTGAGGTCGGCGTGAGTCGGCAGCCGGGCAAGGGCTAGATCCGGGCGGCGCGAGGCGAGGCGTAGCAACGTGATCATGATCGGCAAATCGTGACGCGGGGCGTGCTTGTCGTGTCGGGGCGACGTTCATGGTCGCCCCGACCTATTTGCCCTCTCGAATACTGGATGCGGTTTAGCGCATACCCGGCATGATTGCCTGAGCCGCCTCAAGCGTCCGATCGATCAGCGCGTCGTCGTGGAGCGTGGAGAGGAAACCGGCCTCGAACTGCGACGGCGCGAAGTACACGCCCCGATCCAGCATCGCGTGGAAGAAGCGGGCGTAGCGCTGCGTATCGCACGCGCGCTTGGCCTCGGCGTAGCTGCGCACAGGCTCCGAGGCGAAGAAAAAGCCCAGCATCGAGCCGACCGCGCCGACCTGAAGCACAATATCGCTCTCGGCGGCGGCGGCGCGCAGCCCGTGTACAAGCCGCAATCCGGCCCGCTCCATCTGCTGGTACATCTCAGGCGTGAGCCGCCGCAGCGTGGCGATGCCCGCCGCCATTGCGAGCGGATTGCCGGAGAGCGTGCCCGCCTGGTACATCGGGCCGAGCGGCGCGACCTGCTCCATGATCGCCCGCTGCCCGCCGTAGGCCGCGCAGGGCAGCCCGCCGCCGACGACTTTGCCCAAACAGGTCAGATCGGGCTGGATGCCGAAGCGCTCCTGCGCGCCGCCCCGCGCCACGCGAAAGCCGGTCATCACCTCGTCGAAGATCAGCAGTGCGCCGTGCTGCCGGGCCAGATCGCGCAGACCTTGCAAGAAGCCCGGCTGCGGCTCGATCAGGCCCATGTTGCCTGCGACCGGCTCCACGATGATCGCCGCGATCTGCTCGCCGACCCGCGCGAACGCCTGCCGCACCGCGGCGAGGTCGTTGTACTCGACGGTGATCGTGTCCGCCGTCTGGCCGCTGGTCACGCCCGCGCTGGCGGGCAGCCCCAGCGTCGCAACGCCCGATCCGGCCTCGGTCAGCAGGAAGTCGGCGTGGCCGTGGTAGCCGCCCGCGAACTTCAGGATCTTGGCGCGTCCGGTGTAGGCGCGCGCCAGCCGCAGCGCGCTCATGGTGGCCTCGGTGCCGGAGTTGACGAAGCGCACCATCTCGATGCTCGGCACGATCTCGCAGACCAGCTGCGCCAGCTCAGTCTCTAGCTCTGTGGGCGCGCCATAGCTGGTGCCCTTCACCGCCTGCGACGTGATCGCCGCGATCACGGCGGGCTGCGCGTGGCCCAGGATCATCGGCCCCCACGAGAGCACATAGTCGATATAGCACTGCCCGTCGATGTCGAAGATGTACGGTCCCTGCGCGCGCTCGATGAAGCGCGGCGTGCCGCCGACGGACTTAAACGCGCGTACGGGGCTGTTGACGCCGCCGGGAATATACTGCTGCGCTGCGGCAAATGCCGCCTCGGATCGGGTGGTATCCATTGATCTCCCCTCGCATGACTATCTGGTACCACTGTGCGATGGGCACAGGCACGCATGATAGCACCAGGCGTCCATGCGGGGCAATCCGGTTGGCAGGCCGTTACCGCAAAACCCCTCTCCTATCGCAATGGGAGAGGGGTGGTCGGGTGCCCTTTGGGCGGCGATTAGGGTGACGGCCAATCTCACCTACAGATTCGATCACACCTCCGGCAGCGACGCGACCGCCTCGCTCTCCACGGCACCGCCAGCGACAAAGCTTCGCCCTGCCGTGGCAAAGACGCGCAGCGCGCTGGTAAAATCGCTGACGACCTTCTGGATCGTCTCACGGCGATGCACGTTTTGGCTGTAGTGGAAGACCATCATCAGCCGTCCCTGCACCACCTGCCCATGGATGAAGAGCACGGTAAATCGGTTGCCGTTCGGGCTGAGCAGCGGCCCGGTCGGCTCCTGGGCCATATGGCGAAAGATCGCGGAGTTCGCCACGACCTGATCGAACTGGCCGAAGTAGTTGAGCATGACCTCGGCCTGTGGCAGCGCTTGCAGCCGCTCTCTGATCGCGGCATCCTCCGACATATAGCGCAGCATGCCGTAGCCCACGCCGCGCCGGGGAATCTGCCGCATCTGATCCCGCACCAGCGGCAGGGCGTCGAGCGGCGTTGCAGCCGCGCGCAGATCGAGCAGCACCGGCGAGATCGACGGGCACCAGCCGACGGTGCGAGTCATATCCACGTCGTCGAAAAGATCCTCGCGTCCGTGGCCTTCCAGGTCGATCAGCACATGCGGCGAGCCGGTCCAGGTCTTGATCGCGTAGCTCAGCGCGGCCATCAGCACATCGTTGATCCGCGACTGGTACGCCTTGGGTACGTCCTGAAGCAGCGCTTGCGTCTCCTCGACGCTCAAGATCATCTGGAGCAGGCGGGTAGAGGCGGTCGAATTCTCGCCGTCGGGAACGTCGCGCGGCAGAGGCGTGAAGGGCACATCGCCGATCGAAAGCCAGTGCGCGAGCTCCTGCCTGAGCGTCTCGGATTGCGCGTGCTCGCTGAGTCGCTCGGCCCAGCGCTGATACGAGGTCGTCTTGGGCGGCAGCGCGATCGGCTGTCCCGCGCTGAGCTGGCGATAGGCGGTCTGCATATCTTCCAGCAGCACGCGCCAGGAGAAGGCATCGACGATCAGATGATGCATGACCATGTAGAGCCGTCCGGGCCGATCCGCGCCGAAGTTGAAGAAGACGGCGCGAAACAGCGGTGGCTCTGCCAGATTCATGCTGAATTGCAGCCGCGTCGCGGCCTGCTCGACCGCCGCAAGCTGCTCGGCGGGCGCTGCATCCGACAGATCGATCACCGAGAACGGCACCGGCGCGCCCGGCTCGGCGCTGACCTGCTGCCACCTGCCGTCTTCGTAGAAGTAGCGCATGCGCAGCGCGTCGTGATGCACGACGAGATGCTGGATGATCCGGTCGAGCAGATCCGGGTCGACGTCCGGCTGTGTTTCGAGCAGCACGTCCATGTTCCAGTGATGAACATCGGCGCGAACCTTGTGGAAGAACCAGTGCTGGATGGGCGTGAGCGGCACCGGGCCGGTGACAAGCGCCTGTGACGCCGCGACGCCAGATGTGGTACCGGCGACGGTCGCAAGCTCGGCGATCGTGGCATGGTCGAAGACCTGCTTCACCGTCAGGTGAATCCCGGCCTGCGCCGCTCGTGAGACGACCTGAAGCGTGATGATCGAGTCGCCGCCCAGCTCAAAAAAGTTGTCGTGTACGCCCACCTGCTGCACGCCGATCGCCTGCATCCAGATCTCGGCCAGCTTCCGCTCAAGCTCGGTTCGCGGCGCGACATACGTATCGCGCAGCTCAGGCCGCGCGCTGTCGGGCGCTGGCAGCGCTTTGCGATCGACCTTGCCGTTGGTGTTCAGCGGCAGCGCGTCCAGCTTGACAAAGACCGACGGTACCATGTAGTCGGGCAGGCGCTGCTTCAGAAACAGCCGCAGATCGCTGGTGGTCGGGCCGGGTGTTTCCATGGGGACGACATATGCCACCAGCCGATGATGGCCCGTCGTATCGGCGCGCGCGACGACCACACACTCGCGGATCGCGGGATTGCGGCCCAGGACCACCTCGACTTCGCCCGGCTCGACGCGGAAGCCGCGAATCTTGACCTGATGGTCGGCGCGGCCCAGGAACTCGATGTTGCCGTCGGGCAGGTAGCGCGCCAGATCGCCCGTGCGGTAGAGCCGCCCGCCCGGAGTCGCGCCGAACGGATCGGGCACGAATCGCTCGGCGGTCAGGTCGGGCCGTCCGATGTAGCCGCGCGCAAGCTGCGCGCCGCCAAGATAGACCTCGCCGGGCACGCCGATCGGCACCGGGTGCATCTGCGGATCGACCAGATAAACCTGCGTGTTGGCGATCGGCCTGCCGATCGGCGGGCGCTTCGGCCAATCGGCGGTCGCGCGGGGCAGATCGTAGGCTGTCACCACATGCGTCTCCGAGGGGCCGTACTCGTTGTGCAGGGCACACTCCGGCAGCCGCTCGAACATCTCGACGAGCGCGGGCGTGAGCTGCAACTGCTCGGAGCCCGCGATCACATGGCGCAGACGGCAGGCGGCTGCATCGACCGAGCGAAAGCCCTCGGCGACCTGCTGAAGCGCGACCGCCGGAATGAACAGCCGCTCAATCGCCTGCGCGCAGAGCACCTGGCTCAGGCCGACGACATCGCGGCGCACATCCTCGGAGATGCCGACGACAGTGCCGCTGAGCGCCCATGTGCTGAAAAGATCCTGAAACGATACGTCGAAGCTCAGCGAGGCGAACTGAAGCGTCCGCGCGCCGGGCTGGAGATCGGTGTGCCGTAGCTGCCAGTCGAGCAGATTGAGCAGCGCCCGGTGGGTCATCCCGATGCCTTTGGGCGTGCCGGTCGAGCCCGATGTGTAGGTGATGTACGCGATCTGATCGGGATGCGTCGCCAAGTCAGGGTCGCTCGACGGAGCGGCGGCGATCTGTGCCCCGTCCCGATCGAGACACAGCCGCAGGGTCGGCTGCTCCGGCAGCGTGTCGAGCCAGCGCTGCTGCGTCAGCAGCACGCCAACCTCAGCGTTGGCGATCATGAACGCGAGCCGCTCCTGGGGATAGTTGGGATCGAGAGGCACGTAGGTACCGCCCGCTTTGAGCACGCCCAGCACGGCGATAAGCTGCTCGACGCAGCGCTCCATGCAGATCCCGACGCGGCTTTCGGGCCGCAGCCCCAGCCCCAGCAGATGCCACGCCAGCCGATTCGCCTGCCGGTTCAGCTCGTCGTACGTCAGGCGCGCATCCTCGAAGATCAGCGCCAGCGCGCCGGGGATGCGCCGCGCCTGCGCCTCGAAGATCCCATGGATCGACGTTGGCTCGATCGCGGGCGCGGCCTGAGTCTGGTTCCAGCCGACGAGAATCTGCCGCCGCTCGGCCTCGGTCAGCAGGTGGACATCCATGAGACGCTGCGCGGGCTGGTGGGCGATCTGCTCCAGCAGCGTCGCGAGATGCCCAAGCATCCGGTCGATCGTCGCGGGATCGAAGCGATGGCGGGCGTAGCCGATGCGTAGCTCAAGCTGCGCTCCCGGCTGCGCCTTGATCGTCAGCGGGTAGCTCGTCGGCTCGATCATCTGCGTCTCGCGCAGCGTCAGCGCATGGCCCGACTCCTCGGCAAAGGCGCTGGTCAGCGGAAAGTTCTCGAAGACGAAGATGCTGTCGAAGAGCGACGTGCCCCCAGGAACAGCGCTCCATTTCTGGACCTGCGCCAGGGGGCTGTACTCGTACTGTTGCAGCTCGAACTGCTGCGCCTGGATCGACCTGAGCCATTCGAGCAGCGGCAGCTCAGGAGCGAGCCGCACCCGCAGCGGCAGCGTGTTGATGAACAGGCCGATCATTGACTCGACGCCGGGCAGATCCGCGGGACGACCGGAGACGGTCACGCCGAAGACGAGATCCTGCTCGCGGCTGTACCGGCTCAGCACCAGCGACCACGCGCCTGCGACGAGCGTGCTGAGCGTGAGATGCTCCTGCCGCACCAGCTCTTGCAGCGCCTGGGTGGTTGCCGACGATAGATGGAGCGTCTGCTGGTCGTAGCCCTCAGGCTGCTCCGTCGCACGATCGACCTGGAGCGGCGTCGGCGCGGTAAAGCCTGCCAGCGTTCTGCGCCAGTACTGCTCGGCCTGCGCCAGGTCTTGCTGCCGCAGCCAGGTGATATAGTCGCGGTAGGGCCGCCGCCGCTTCAAGCGGGGCTGCTGATGGCGAGCAAACGCCGCGTAGCAGGTGGCGACCTCCTGCTCCAACAGCGGGATCGACCAGCCATCCAGCAGCAGATGATGGTAGCAGCCCACGCAGCGATAGCGATCGTCCGTGAGCTGCATCACCGCCACGCGCATCAAGGGTGCCTGCTCCAGAGCAAAGCCCCGGCTGCGCTCGGCTTGCAGATAGGCTGCCAGGCGCGCTGCCTGCTCGGCCTCCGGCATCCCGCGCCAGTCGTGATACGCGAAGGGCAGCGCGGCCTGACGCTGGACCACCTGCAACGGCTCGTCCAGATCTTCCCAGAAGAAGGCCGTGCGCAGGATCGCGTGCCGATCGACGACGTACTGCCACGCGCGCTGGAAGACCGCCGGATCGAGCGTGCCGGAGAGTAGCCAGTTGAACTGCTCGAAGTACGCGCCCGACTCAGGCTCGTACAGGCTGTGGAATAATAGCCCCTGCTGGATCGGTGAGAGTTTATAGATGTCTTCGACGTGTTCCGGGCTCATCAAAAAAGCTCCCTGTGGCTTCTGGTAGAACCGGCGTCAGCCGGGTGCAGATCGTCCGTGAGGCGATTTAGCGCTGTGCCATCGGCAGCGCATCGACGAGCGGCACAAGCGGGCGAAAATCACGGCTTGCCAGGAAGTCCGGGCGCGGACGCTCAACCGGCAGCAGCGCGTTTGCCACGCTGTTGTACGACACGATCACGATCGTGCGGTCGAACGGCGACATGTTCTGCGACGATCCGTGCGCGATGTTCGAGTCGAAGAACAGCACCGAGCCGCGCGGCCCCTTGGGTGCGACGATGCCGTGCCGCGATGCCAGCTTGGCGACGGTGGCTTTGTCGAGCGAGTGCTTGATCTTGGTGGTGAGGTTCGCCATCCAGGCGGGCGCGCCCGCTTCGAGCAGCTCCGCCTCGTCGCGTATAAAATCCTCGACATCGGCATCTTTGTGCGAGCCTGGGATCAGCAGCAGCGGGCCGTTGAACTCGTTGACCTCATCCAGAAACACGACGACGTTGAGCGCTTGCACGCCGGGCATGCCATCCTCATGATGCCAGGTATCGTAATCGCGGTGCCACTCCCACATCTCGCCGCCAAAGGCCGCTTTGACGTTGATCTTGAACTGGTGAATATACACATCGCCGCCGAGGATCTCCATCGTCGGCTCCAAGATGCGCGGGTCGCGCGCCAGCCGATCGAAGACCGCGCTGGTGCTGTGCGAGCCGTACACGGAGCGCACCGCGGAGCCGTCCTGCTCCAGCACCCGCCGGGGAGACTCTTCGGCATACAGCACCGGCAGCTCCGCCTCCATCGCCGCGACTTCCGCGCCTGAGTAGAACTCAGGCAAAAAGAGATAGCCATTGTCCTGGTAGAACTGGATGTGTTCGCGCGTGATGTACATTACAGTGACCTCCTTAAAAAATAGACCGAACGTGACACCTGTATGTGGAGACGAGAGCGTGATTGCAACATGTGGGACGCCGATGCTCGTGCCCGCTGGCGACAGGGCGCTGCCGCAGCCCGGTGTGACACATCGCCGCTACCTATCTCAATGCTGTTCGACGGGATGTATCTGGATATAACCTCATGCTGACGTACGGATGCGGACAGCTCGGCGCTCGCGAATAGTGGGAGTTGATGTGCTTCGGGAACCTCACGGGGCTGGTAGCGCATGCGTTCAGCATGGGCAGTGTCGGCTGATAGGCGGGCTTGCACTTTCCACGATGGACCGATAGTGTGCGGCTGAGAGGTGGGCTTGCACCTTCCAGGATGGACCGATGGTATGGTGGCCGATAGGCAGATTTCCGCGATCTCTCTGAAGAAGGAGACAGTGGCAAGATCTGGTTATGTTAGGATTCGTCGGGACCTTGAGCGATCTCCGGCGCGAGAATCCACGCGAATCTGTGGTAAAGATGGCCGATGAAGCTGCTTCTCGGCAGTGTCCGGCTTGAGCAACGCCCGCACGGCTGACGCTGCTCTTGATTCCACAGGATGACAACCTACGGTATGACGAGCTTCGTATCAGTGGGTGTCATCCCTCGAACCCGGTACCGCATGATCTGTTACCGTATGTTTACATTTTGTATGACGGTGCGTGTTCTGTCAAGAGTCGTAAACACCTTCCGCATATGGGCCGGAGGCCCTCTCCCCGCGCCGGGGTGCCATGCCCGGAGGGCACCCGGCCTGGCACCCGCCCTCTCCCACTGCGGCAGGAGCGGGGGAGTGACGCGGAACAACACAACCCCGCTCCTGCATCGCGAAGGCGGAGGCCCGCCTGAGCGCGGGGGCTGAGCGCAGCGAAGCGGGGTGAGGGCCTCTGCTCCCCGCCTCACTTGTCGCGCGGAGCCTGGCCCACCGGGTACCATGTCCAGTCGAGCATGACCTTCGCCGTTTTGCCCGCCGGTATGGCCTGTTTGAAGACGAGGCTCTGCTGGCGCAGGCTGACCCACGTGCCGCGCCCGATGATCAGATGATCGAGCACCTGGATGCCCAGCATGTCGCCCACGAGGATCATCTGCTCGGTGAAGATGAGATCCTCCTCCGAGGGTTCGGGATCGCCCGAAGGGTGGTTGTGCGCCAGGATCACCGAGGCGCTGTTGTGGCGAAACGCCTCGCGCAGGAGCTCGATCGGGCGGGTGACGATCGCGTTGACCGTGCTCTGATAGACGGCGTGGATCGTCTGGATCTGGCCTTTGGTGTTCAGGCAGATCACGCGAATCTGCTCCTGCGCCAGCAGCCCCATCTCCACCAGCAGCAGCGCGGCGACATCATCGGGCGTGGCGATCTGCTCGGCGGGCGCGGGGTGCAGCAGCGCGGACAGCACGTTGAGCATGGCGCGCACGTCGGCGGGCGGGTGATCGGTGCGCAGCGCGGCTTCGAGCGCCCGGCTCTGGCAGGCGACGAGGTGCCGAAGCTGGTGGATGTTGATGTAGGGCACGAGCGCCTCGCGCAGCAGCTCGGCGTCGGAGCGTTTGCGGCGCGGCATCACAGCACCTCGGAGCGAGAACGCAGCACAGGAAACAAAGCACAGCAGGCGAGGCGGGCGGGATGGTCTGCGGGCGCGGGGAAACAAGCCGCGCATGGTACAATCGTCAGTACGGCCATGAAAGTTCGGCCTTTCCTGGTCTGAGGTTCGTCCCTGGTGGGGAAACGCACCGGGGGCGAACTGCTTATTCGATTATGCGCGATTATATACCGTCGAACGCTTGTTTGTCTAGCGTCAAAGATCCGCAAAACAAGGCACATTCGGCGGCCTCGGCAGCGAGATTCCCTGCCGGGATGCGGCTGAATCGCAGGCGGAAAATAAGCGAATTTTTGGGAAGGCCCTCGCTCCGCTCAGCACCCCTCTCCCATTGCCATAGGAGAGGGGCTGTGTTGCCCCGCGTCACTCCCCCTCTCCTATGCCGTTAGGCGATGGGAGAGGGGGCCGGGGGGTGAGGGCCTGCATACACCATCATCACGCCCCACCACCCCAATCGATCGAACATCCGCCGTTCTACCATGCGGGCACACGGCTGCGCATGTCATGCGCACGGCTGATGATGCTATGCGCACGGCTGCCCATATCATACACACACATGATTATGCTTCGCACAGGCATGTGAATCCTTCGCACAGGCATGTGAATCCTTCGTACATGTGTGTGAATCGTATGTACACGGCTGCGCACCCGGCGCGACACTGATCAATCTCTCTCCGATCGGTGGTGCCATTCCCAAATGGCACCCGGCAAACAACGCCCCCGATGTGAAGCCTATAGCGCTATGACCCTATGGTTTGCTCATAGAGAGTCTATCGGGCCATAAACGATCGAAGTGCATCTCTTTACAATTCTCTTCACCCCCTAATGCAATCGTCCGGCACAGCACCGCCAATCACATCCAACGTTGCAAAGGGATCGTCGTGCCTGCGTCGAAGCTTTCCCGCCCGCTTGCCAGCTACTACGATAAGCTGCGTTCGTACGATCACCAGAGCGTTTCCAACGAAGGCGCAACCCGCGCCGCATTCCATGCGCTGCTGGAAGATATTGGTCGGCAGTATAATTTCACCGTGCTCGGCGAGCAGCCGATTCGCCTGCCCAACAGGCGCACGATCCGCGTGGACGGCGAGATCAAAGATCAGTTCAAGATCCGGCGCGGCGTGTGGGAGGCGAAAGATACTGCTGACGATCTCGACATTGAGATCCGCAAGAAGATTGCGGCGGGCTATCCTACCAATAACACGATCTTCGAGA
>DASUTC010000315.1 GCA_036374795.1 Herpetosiphonaceae bacterium | reverse complement strand
CGCGCTGCACGAGCTGCACCGCCGACACGAACGCATCGATCGGAAAGTGTGGACCCGGATCCCAGTGCGTCGATTCGCCAAACGCGCGGCTGATCTCAGCGTGTGAAGTGATGCCCCGTTTGAACGCTTGCAGATCCTCAGCCTTGAGCCACTCGAGCGGCAGATTGTTTGCGTCGCAGCGCCACCGCACAAGCCGAGCTGCGAGCCCGAGCATGGGCAGCGACTTGGAGTCCGTCCACTGCATGAGCGTCTGGTCAGCACGGCCGCACAGCTCGATCCCCTCGCCGTATCTGTTGCCGGTGCGTCCGCAGTGCCACGCCTCGCACTCCCACGGCACGCACTGCACGATCGCTCCGGTGTCCACGAACGCGTGGGCGCTGCGCCGCTTGTGGGGCGGCGCATTGGGCGCCAGGTCCGCCAGCTCGCGCGCACCCTGCCGAGCCTTTCCGAGCCCCTCAGCGCCGTGTGTTGCGTGGATCACGACCCAAAGCGGCGCGCTGCGCCTCGAAGCGCGCCGATAAAACCTGGCGTCGATGTAGGGCAGTGGCTGCTCGAGCGCTGCAGCGGGGCGCAGAATGGGCTCGCGATCTGTCATGGCCCATTGTCCCGCCGCTCCCCGCTGCGCGGAAGGTGGGGTAAAATCGGAGCTGCTTCTACGCACGCAAGACATGAGCACACGGAGCGCGCTTGCATGGTGCAAGCGCGCAGCCGTTTTCGACGGAGACCAAGCAATGCCGGAAGACAAGATCGACGCGGGAGTTATCCGCGAATCCGACCTCGACGGCGGCACGCAGCCGGGCGGCGTGCGCGAGCTGGCCGACGCGTACCGCGAGGCGTCGAAGCGCGCCTTTGCGCTCGATCTCTTCTACGTCGTGCTTGTGGGCGCTGGCGTGCTTGGGTGCGCGCTCGCAGCTTCCGGCAGTCGCCGCCGATAGCTGCCATGCTCTACACCGCGTTGAGGCTCGTGATTGCAGCGACTGACGTTGTGATCACGAAGATCGACGAGGCGCGCGCGCGCCGGGCAGCCGCTCGAGCTCCAACCGACCCGGCACCGCGCCGGCCGCACCTGTGGGACCTCTCGACGCCGCCGCACTGCGTCTACTGCACCGTCGAGCAGACACCAACGAACGAGCACATGCTGTGCTCTGCAACGGGGAACCGACCATGATCCACATGCCACCGCCCGAGCTGCACGACGCTTTCACCGCAGCCGCAGCCAAGAGCGGCTTACCCGTCAACCTGCTCGAAGCGCTCGCTTACGACGCGTCAGCATTTGACCCGAGCGCGAAGAATGGCGACCGCAAGGGCCTGTTCGGCTTCACCGATCCGCTGTGCACCGCGTTCGCCGTCAGCGATCCCTACAATGCAGCGCAGGCGATCGAGGGCGCATGCCTCGCACTTCGCGACATCGTAAAAAACTGGTCTAACTTCCCCGCGATCTTCGCGTCGTGGCGCTTTCTCGTGACTGTGCCGCACGACCCGAGCAAGAACCTAACGGTTGCGCAGCTAGCAGCGGCACGCGTTGCAACGCTGCCAGGCGCCGCGCCGCCGAGCTGGCCAGCAGAGATGCGCGCTTACTGCGCGCGCATGCTGGCCTTTCGATACTGGTTCATGAACCGAGGACAGCCGAGCGGCGCGACCGTGCTGGAGAAGCTCGACAAAGCGACAGCCGCACTGGTGAGAGCAAACGTTGGCTTGAAGCCGGCGATCCGCGGCGTGCTGGTGAACACCGCCGACGAGGCGCGCGCGAAGTTTGTGGACTATCAAAAGAGCCTATGGCCCGACCTAACGCTCGGGTCGCTTTGGGCTGTGTGGCTTGCGTATCGCGACGCTTTCGACGTTGCGCCCGTCACAACCTCAGACACTCCGCTGCCCGAACTGATCGAGCCGAACTGGTGGCGCGAGCGGCTGAAGGTGGACCCGTTCACGCCGACGCTGATGCGCACAGCAGAGGAGATCGCCAAGGCTGCGGCCGAAGTCTCGAAGGCAGCCAAGAACCTCAACGACGCGACACGAGAAAGCCCGATGCTAGTGTTTGGCGGAATCGCCGCCGTCGCTGCGTTAGGTGTCGTGATCGCCGTCGCGACTCGCAAGTGAAGGGAGATCGGGCCAATGACTCGCACGCAGACATACGCCGCCGTCGCAGGCGCCGCAGCACTTGGCGTGCTTGTGGTCGCTTCTGCAGCGAGCGCAAAGCCCCACATCGACGATCCACTGCTCTCGCCACGGATGCGCGAACTGAAGCGCTTACGCGCGGAGCTGGCGCGACTGCAAGCAGAGATCCCGCGCGCGAGCGTCGATCGCAAGTACATGATCGAGGCCGAGCTAGTGAAGCTCGATCGCAAGCTCGCAGCGCTGCAGAACACACCAGCAGACCGCGAACCGTCCGCGATCGACGGCTGGACCCCGATACTCGACAGCACGCTCGAGGCGCAGCCGGGCCGCGTATATGCCGCCGTCGTGCAACTCGGTTGGTTTGCATCGCTGGTAGTCAGCGCCGCAACCATCGAGCGGGAGCTTCGCAAGGCGATCGCCTGGCAGTCGCTGCACGTCTCGGCCGCACCGATGCCCGCAGGCGCGGCTAAGTCGCCGCTCGGAGCTGCGCCGCCGTGGACACTCGAACCCGCCAGCGGGCGCTACTGGATCGTGGGACAGCCGGCACAGACTTACAAGCTCGCGCGACCCTCGCAGCTGCTCGAGGCTTACGTCAGCGGCTGAGGCGTCCGATCATTTCCGCGACTGTATCGGCTGGCGCAAGCTCGTCCGTGCTTTCGTCGCCAAGCTTCAGACCGCAGAACGGGCAATAGCTCGCGCTCACGAGCATTACACCGGAGCCCGCGCACAGCTGCAGAACCCACCGCTCTGTAGCGTAGGGCGTGCGCGAGCTGTCAGCTGCGCCGAGTCGCGTCACCGACACCGCAGTCGGAATGGTTCGCACCAAGTCACCAACCAACGCGCCGATCTGTTCAAGCTCGCGCATGCCGTCGCACCGATGAATGCCCGCTGTCATGACGGCGGATGTAACCACGAATCGACGCGATAGCCCACCCACAGATTGCCAAGCAGCACGATCCGCGGGCCTGGCCAATGCGTGAGCATCGAGAACGCGATCATCGACAGCGCGATCGCAAAATTCACCCAGAAAATAAGCCTTAGAAAGCACCGCATCCGGTCTGTCATGACAACGATTTTGCGCCTACAGTCGCTGTCATGACAACAAAGAAACGGCGGCAACGCCGACAGAAACCAAACCCCAGCAGTGCGCGCACCGGATCGATCGCCGACCAGATACACGCGAAAGCCGATGAGCTGATGCGGCACACCATGCGCAAGCAGCGCGCGACGGTGCAAGCACTGCTCGACGCGCGCGATCTGACGCACGTTGACTTGACAGACTGGCTTGGCGAGCTGAACACGTTTCTAATCGACTTGTGCGCACCGCTCGCAGTCGATCACGTGATCATTCTCGGCCGGGACAACGCTGACGGCAGCATCGTGGACGTGTTCACGGGCTCCAACCACCAAGATATCGAGGACGCCCGCAAGCTCGCAGCGATGGGGCACGACAGCATGCAGGACGACGACGAGGGCGAGCTGTGCCCGACGTGCGTCAAAGAGTACGAAAGCAACCTGTCATGACAGCAATCGACAGCAACAAGCTGCGCGAGCTGGTGAAGCGCATGCACGCAAACAGCCTGCAGATCCAGGAGGCCAACAAGCACAACGATCCGAGCTACTGCGTAGGCTGGCGCGGAGCGACGAACACATACGCGATCGAGCTGATGGCACTGATCGACCGCGAGACCGCAGCAACGATCCGCAGCACCGTGCTGCACGTGAGGCTGCAGAACGTAGCGAGCGTTGATTACGTGGGAAGTGACGTTGCAGCTGTGAGCGTCAACGGCGAGCAGTGGCCGCACTGCATAGACTGCGGCCAGCCTTGCCCACCCGACAGAGACCCGCTGCGCTGTCTGGTGTGCCAGCTTGACAAGGACGTGGCGACGCACGACGCCGACGTAGCGCGCGCATGGGAGAGCGCGAACGCTTCGAGCCCCCGCCTCAGCTTCACCCCAACAGCGCGCGGACTGATCATCAACGCGCCGATCGAACCTCGACTAACAGAGAGTAAGCACCGTGAAGAAAAAGCCGACACGCAAGAAGACTAACAAGACGTGGCGCCGGTCGGCTGCCGTGCCGCTGCAGGTCTTTCTCACCGAAGAAACTAACACCAAGCTGGCCGCCGACCTCGCAGCCACCAACCGATCGAAGTCGGAACACCTGCGGCTGCTGATCGAGACGTACAAACCACCGAAGCCGAGACGCAAGCGCGCTCGCAAGCCGCCGACAGATGCAGAGCCAGTGGACCCGAGACAAACCAACATCGAAGAACTCACAGCGCGCCCCGAGGGCGAGGCGTTGCGAGAGTGGGCAGAACGCGAAGGTCGCAGCGATTGGCTGCAGGAAAACTTGTCATGACAGACCAAAAAGAAGACACCGACAGCATCGATCCGTTCCAGTGCCTGCCGCCGACTCGCAAAAACTTTCCGAGCACCGTGCATGCGCTGACGTACTACGAAGCGCGCGCAAAGAAAGCTCGCGAGGCGCAGCGGCTACTCGCACACGGATCCGTATTGGCTCGCACCGTTGTCGAGCATGCACAAGCTGCAGCCTTCCAGGTTCGCAGCCTCTCACGCGTCGAACTGCTGAAGCTTGGCGTAACCGAAGAGACGATCGCGGAGCTGCAGAAGCTCACCGATGCGCCCGAGCAGCTGGGAGCTGCACTCGTGCCAATGGTCGAGACGTTCAGCAAAGCGGCAGCGCTTTACGACGAGCGCGCGAAGATACTTGAGCAGGCGTGCGCCGCGCTGATCGCGCAAGCGCAACGCGAAGGCGCGCTGTCATGACAGGCTCTAAGACATTGAGCGTCGCTCTCAGCTCTGACGAGCGCTGGGATCTGGCGATGTTTTTGAAGCGCGTCACGTGGCGCGAGCTGCGGAGCTGCGCGGTCGATGACGCTGAGGCGTACCGCATGCGCGAAGCGATCGACAAGGTGCAGCGCGGGCTCGAAGAGATTGGCGTTTGCGTGCGCTAAAAAGGTGGTGTCATGACAGGTCGATTTACAGATGCAGACGTTGAGGAACAGCTCGCGAAATGGCTAGCAGTCGCAAAGATGCTTGAGACGTGCGTGGAAATCGCTTTCAAACCGCAGTCACCCGACGACGGAGCCGCGGTCGAACTGGTCTACGGCGGCGTGATGCTGTTGCTAAACAAGATGGCCGCCAACAGCGGCATAACTCGCGACGAGTTTCTAAGCCAGCAGTCGGATATGTTCGACATCGTGCAAACGATGTACGCCGAAGCGCGCGAGACGTTTCTCTAGGTGAGATGGCGGCGGGCGCGCTGTGAGCTTGTTCGCTGGTTCAAGGTCAGCGATCACAGCGCGCCCCCCGCCCTCGATTCTACCTGCAAGCACGCGCGCGCGCTGTGCTCGAGCGCGCCAGGGCCTCGCACTTCGTCAGCATGCGCTCGAGCTGCTCGACGCGATCGCGCTGCACCTGCATGTCCGGCTCACTGTAGCCGCAGCCCCAGAGCGACACAGCAGCCAAGCACAGGGCGATCACGAGCAGCAGTGCCGAGGCGAGCGATAACGCGATCACGGAGAAGCTCGTGCGCATGCGCGCGCGCCAGCGTGTTGTCATGACTGCGAGTGTACCGCCGAGCTGGCCGACGCCGCGAGCTGCGTCGAGCTGGCACGCAAGATGCTCTCCCCCTCTGTGCCTCTCGTGCTAGATGGGTAGAGGCGCGCTGCGTCAGCGGCTCGACGGTTGGGCGAATCGCCAAGCCTTGCCCCCCCTAGGTGTGGCGATTGGAGAGCACCACGGGCCGCTGACGCTGCGCATTCGGGTCACGCACAGCGACACCGTGTGGAAACCTCTCCAACAGCGCGAAGCGCGTCGTAACTGACCGCGCCGCGAGCGGCCGGAGGGTCGGCAGGGTTGGCGAGCCCTCGCGAAGCTCAGCAGCTCGC
>DASUTC010000314.1 GCA_036374795.1 Herpetosiphonaceae bacterium | reverse complement strand
GACCATGCGGATGTGGTAGCTGGTCGCGGCCTGGTAGCTCAGCGGTGGGCTGGCATCGATATAGCTCGCGCCGTTGCGCGCCTTGATGCGGTTGTCGACATCATCGAAGAGCACGATCGCCGCCAGGCCGTCCCAGTTCTGTGCCGCTGGCTGTCCCAAGGCCACCGCCAACGCTCCCGCCGTGCCTAGCGTCGGCGGCGTCAGCTCGCCCTCGACCACGAAGCTGCCAGTCTGCGCCGCAGGCAATGCCTGGTTCTTCCAGCTTGTGCTCGTCGCAGTCTGACAGCCCGGCTGATCGTTGCTGGCAAATTCATCGGCACCGACATCGTAGGCACTGCCGTATGGTCGCGCCTGACGGTCAATGTCGCCTGGCACATCTGTGGTCAGCGCCTGCCCAGCATCGACGGCTGGCGAGGTCTGCTGGAGGTGCAGATCGCGCGCGGTGAGGCTAACGAAGCCGACGGCTCCCGGATCAGCGTAGTACCGGTTATTCTGCGGCGTGCAGACGCTCGCGGGCGCGGTGCCGCCTGCAAACAGGTTGTTGCGGTTGAAGCACCATCCATCCGTGCTGCTGGGCGTCGCGTTCACGTACATATGTTGATAGCCGCTGTTGATGATCGTGTTATTGAGCAGCTTGATGCTGTGAACCGTATCGATTTGCAGCGCGCGCCGCTGGTTGTCGTAGAAGAAGTTGTTGCGGACCAGGATCTCGCGCGGCGGGATGTTGGCAAAGCCCGCGCCGACAGTTAGCCCATAGATATTGTCCCAGAAGCGGTTGCGCTCGATGATCACACCGGTCGCGCCAGCGTGGACCACCATGCCCGCTCCTGGCGAGCCAGTGCAGCCGGGTTGAACGTTCGCCTCGCAGGGTCGGAAGCCGTGGAAGCGGTTATCGGCTACCACCACGTTGCCATGCACCCGCTTGATGTCGACGCCCTCCTCGCCGATGTCCACGTTGGTGCTCGAAAAGTCGTTATTGGTAATCGTAATATCGCGAATATTGCCGCCGGACGAGGCAGCCGTATCGCCCATCTGAACGCCGTCGGCACCCACGTTGACAAAGATATTATTGCGAATCGTCACGCGCTGACCGTACTGCGCGATATTGACCGCGTGAATATCTCGGAAATCCGAGCGGCGGATGTTCTCGAAACGATTGTTTTCAATCAGGATGTCGTTGGCATTATCGATCTGGATCACTGCGCCAATCTGGGCATTCCAATCGCGAAAGACACAGTTCCGAATCACGCTTCCCGAGTCGGTGCTCCGCAGCACCAGGGCCGTATTCCTGGTCGGATACGCCCCGCCGCCACAGTCGATCACCTGGGCGGCACGAACCTCGCTCGGTATCAGAATCAGGCTCACCAGGAAGACCAGCAGGGTGCTTAGGTGCTGAAAAGACCTGGGGCTGCGGGGTGAGCCAGGAGCACCGATCAGACCTGCCGGATGCCGTCGCAGAGCAGAAGAGCGTACCAGCATTGAAAGCCTCCTTCAACGATAGCCAACGTTGCGACAATGAATACGAAGGCTGACATGGACTGATCATCCTCCGAACCCGGGCGCAGCTCATCGGATGCTCCGCCGCAGAGGTCGTCCATGTGTGTCATAGTTGTTCTCAACTGGTTTAAACTCTATTAAACCATAGCATGCGGCGGAGATCTAGCAGGCACAGCGTACAAAAGGGGTATCGTTTCGGAGTACAGCCCGGCGATCCGCAGCCAGCGCGATATGTTACAATAGGTTTAAAGACAACGTATTAACGCCCGACGATCGCCACCGTTGCCGCTCACAGCCACCCGTTGCTGGTGTGCCTCAGGAAGCTGACATGGTTGCACTGTCCCCTCAAGAATCTAACATCCAGCACAGTTCATCAGTAGGCCAATGGATCAAAGAGCGCCGAAGAGCCATCTCACTTTCGCGCGAAGCCCTTGCCGATCAGGTGGGCTGTTCTGTCGAAACCATCCGTAAGATCGAAACCGGTCGGCGTCGGCCATCACTGCAAATTGCCGAGCGAATCGCCACGGCATTACGCATCGGCGAGGCAGAGCGCGCCAGCTTTGTCCAGCTTGCCCGCGCCAAAGCGCAGCCGCTGCCAGGGCCGCTTTCTTCCGGCCAGGCCGAGAAGCTACCGGCATCCCTACCAGGCCCGCACGCGCCGCTGATCGGACGCGACGCGGATCTCCAGCGTATCCAAGAATTGCTGCTCCAGCCCGACGTGCGTCTGCTTACGCTGCTGGGGCCGGGCGGCGTCGGCAAGACACGCCTGGCGCTCCAGCTTGCCGCCGAGCTCCAGGCCACGTTTGCCGACAACGTTTGTTTCGTCTCCGTGGCTGCGCTCCGCGATCCCGATCTGGTCCTGCCAGCGATTGCCCACAGCCTCAATCTTTGGAAAGACGCCGATCGAGCGCTGACGACGATTCTGGCGGAGCGGCTGGCGGGCAAGCCAACGCTGCTGATCCTCGACAACGTCGAGCAGGTGCTCGACGCAGCGCTGCCGGTCGCGGCGCTGCTGGATGCCTGTCCGCAGCTCAAGGTGCTTGTGACAAGCCGCGCCGCGCTGCATCTCTCGCTTGAGCGCCAGTATCAGGTCAGGCCGCTATCGCTGCCGGATCTGGCATGCCCCCCCAGCATCGAAGACCTGGCGTGCTACAGCGCGGTGGCGCTATTCCTCCAGCGCGCGCAGGCGGTCAACTCCGACCTGGCGCTGACCGAGTCGAATGCCAGCGCTATCGCCGAGCTATGCGTGCGCCTGGATGGGCTGCCCCTGGCGATCGAGCTTGCGGTCGCGCGCGTCAGGCTGCTCACGCCTCAGACGATGCTGGCCCAGCTCGATCGCGGCGCGAGCGGCTCGTTTTTTCACCTGCTGAACGGCGGGCCGCGCGACGCATCGGATCGGCACCAGTCGCTCCATGCGACGATCGCCTGGAGCTACGAGCTGCTCAGCCCGGCGCAGCAGCAGCTTTTCCAGCGGTTGGCGGTCTTTGTCGGCGGCTGGGGCCTCGAAGCGATCTCCGCGATCTGCGGCGCAACAGCCGACGATCCGCACGACTGTTTCAACGAGCTTGTCGCCTTGATCGACAACTGTCTGGTGTATCAGGTCGCGGCAGATGGTGTGTCGCGCTTCACGATGCTTGAGACGATTCGCGAGTTTGCGCTGCAACGGCTGGCGCAGAGCGACGACCGGGCGACAGTCCGGCGACGGCACGCCAGCTTTTTCCTATCGCTGGTCGAGCGCATCGGGCCGGAGCTGGAAGGATCGGGGCAGCACGGCCTGCTGCATGTCCTGGCGCAGGAGTACGACAACATTCGCGAGGCACTGCGCTGGTCGCTCGACTACGGCGATCCAGAGATCGCGCTGCGGCTCTGCGGCGTGCTCTGCGTCTTCTGGAACGCGCAAGGCTACGTCAGCGAGGGACGGCAATGGCTCTCAAAGGCGCTGGCGCGCGCCACCGACGACGTGCCGGTAAGCGTCCGCACGCGGGCGCTGGATGTGGCGGGCGTGCTGGCATTCATTCAAGACGAGTACGCGCAGGCGCGCTCGTACTTCGAGGCCATCCTTGAGCTACGCGCGCAGACCGACGACATGCTCTACCCATCGCGGGCGCTGATCCATCTCGGCATGATCGCCTACTGGCAGGGCAGCTATCCCCTGGCGACACAACGGCTGGAAGAGGGCTGGCAGCTTGCGCAAGCCTGCGCCGATCCACACGCTGTCGCGCGCGCGCAGCTCTACCTGGCAATGGCGCTGCTCAATCAAGATGACGCCGCGCGCAGCACCGAGCTGCTGATCCGCAGCCGCGAGCTATACCAGCGGCTGAATTATCAAAACGGCATCGGCACGGCGCTCAACTTCCAGGGACGCGCCTCGCTCTACCAGGGCGACATCGACCAGGCGGCAGTGCTGTTGCAGGAAAGCCTGCGCATCTTTCAGCCGCTCGGCTACAAGCCCGGCATCGCGCGGGCCTACACCTATCTGGCGCGAGTTGCGCTCAAACGGGGCGATACCCCGTATGCGCGCGGGCTGCTTCAGGAAGGACTCTCGCTCTTCCGCGAGGTCGGCGACAAAGAGGGCATTGCTACCGCGCTCGAAGGCATGGCGGGGGTGTACGCCTCCCAGGGCTGCGCGCTGCGCGCTGTGTTCTTGTGCGGCGCGGCGGACTCGCTGCGGGCCGCGATCAAGGCGCCACAGCCACCGGCAGATCGGGCGTACTACACGGAGCTGAGCGCCACGCTGCACATGTACCTAGGCGAGGCAACCTTCAGGGCGGGCTGGGCACACGGCGCGGCGGCAGCGATCTGGCAAGATCCCGCGCTGCTCGACGAGCGCTACGCCGAAAAGCTGGAGCCGCAGGCGACGGACGAGATAACCAAGAACTAAGAACCAAGAACTAAGCAGAACAAAGAACAAAGGAACAAAGAACAAAGAACAAAGAACAAAGGAACAAAGGAACAAAAGAACAAAAGAACAAAGGAACAAAAGAACAAAAGAACAAAGAACCGGGTGCCCTCTGGGCCCGGGGTGAGGGCCTGCAACGACAAACAAAGGAACAAAGGGAAACTTGGAACTTGGAACTCGAAACTTGGAACTCGAAACTCGAAACTTGAAACTCGAAACTTGAAACTTGAAACGGGGTCATATGACGATCGATCAGCCGCAGCGCTGTGAATGGACTATGCGCGATCCGCTGATGATCGCCTATCACGACGATGAGTGGGGCGTGCCCTGCCACAACGACCGGGCGCTTTTCGAGCGTTTAATCTTGGAGGCGTTTCAGGCCGGACTCTCCTGGCTGCTGATTCTGCGTAAGCGCGAGAACTTTCGCCGCGCCTTCCACGAGTGGGATGTCGAGCGCATCGCGGCGTACGACGACAAAGATGTCGAGCGGCTGCTGAACGATCCGGGCATCATCCGAAATCGCCGCAAGATCGACAGCACAATCCACAACGCGCGCCGCTTCCTCGACGTGCAGGCCGAGCATGGCTCGTTCGACCGCTACATCTGGTCGTTTGTGGGTGGAGCGCCGCTGCTGCGACCGTCCGCGCCGATCTGGTCCGCCGTTCCCGCCTGGACGCCGGAGTCGGACAGGATGGCGCGCGAGCTGCGACGCCGTGGCTTCAAGATGGTCGGCCCGACGATGTGCTACAGCTTTATGCAGAGCGTCGGGATGGTCAACGATCACGTCGAGCACTGCTTCAAGGCGCAGCCGGGCAGCCGCAGCGAATAACGGCTTAGAGGCCGAGCCAGCGCAGCAGCCAGTACGTCGCCAGGCCCGCGCCGATCGTCAGCAGCAGGTTGCCGGTACGCCACGCCGCCAGCCCGCCGATCACTCCCGCGCCGAGCGTCGGCCCGATCGTGAGCGTGGTTGCCGTGCCCTCGGCCCGCAGCAGCAGCGGCGGCACGATCAGCGCAGTAAACACCGCGACGGGCACGTAGCTCAGCCAGCGCTGGAGCCAGGGCACGAGCTTGCCGCGCAGCGCAAAGATCATCGTCGCGCGTCGCGTATGTCACCGCCGCCATGCCCAGAATGACCAGCCAGGTCGTCATCCGAAAATCCCTTCACTGTGAAAGCTGGGGCACCTGCCCGCAGATTATACGCGATCCGAGGACGATCGTCGGCGGCATCT
>DASUTC010000313.1 GCA_036374795.1 Herpetosiphonaceae bacterium | reverse complement strand
CTCTCATATGCTACCGGATCGCATCTGCCGCCTCCTCCGCCTCGATCCGCGCTCCCGATCGGCCCGACTCCTGTATTTGTGATCCACTGCGAGGTTCGTATGCTCAAGAGCTTGAAGCTGCCCTTTACCTTTGATCCGGCTCGTCTGAAGGCCGATGTCGATGCGCTGCTGCCGGACGATTGGGTGCCGCACTTCAATACGTCCTACTACGAGGGCGATTGGAGCGGCGCGGCGCTGCGCTCGGTCGGCGGTGTGGCGCGCCAGCTCTACCCCGATCCGACGGCGGTGGAAGACTTCGCCGATACCAGCATTCTGGCGCGCTGCCCGTACATGCAGGAGGTGCTCGCCACGTTCGAGTGTCACCTGCAATCGGTCAGATTGCTGCGGCTGGCGGCGCGATCGAGCATTCGGGAGCATAAGGATTTTCGGCTCGGCTTTGAAGACGGCGAGGTCCGGCTGCATGTGCCGGTCTATACCAATCCCGATGTCGCCTTCTTTCTCGACGGCGAGCGGCTGGATATGCGCGAGGGCGAGTGCTGGTATCTCAACCTGAACCTGCGGCATCGCGTCGAGAACCAGAGCGCGACCGATCGCGTCCATCTGGTGATCGACTGTACCGTGAACGATTGGCTGCGCAGCCTCTTTCCCCAGGAAATGCGCGCGCTGCCGGTCACGCCACGGATCTAAAGCTGCCGCTCATCCATCGATTATGGTACACTGCCGCTCTGTGTCGACGACCTTTGTTGCCAGCTCGATCCCCCAGGAGCGTCGTCGGGCGTATCGTTGCCGCTGGCGCTGTGTAGCGCGGCAGCGCATCCGAACCATCTTCTTAGCTTCTCGCGTGAAGGAGAGATTATGAGCACGACGAGCCAGATGCAGGACCAGCACTTTGACATCGCGACGATCATGGGCGGCCTCTATGGCGACGGATTCATTGGCCTCAAGGGAGCCTTCGACCGCAGTTGGGCGCGGCAGCTCGGCGAGGACATCGAGGTCTTGTTTCAGGAGGCGCTTCAGCGGCCAGGCGGCGCGGTTGGTCGAGGTCCTAAGCGCTACTATGTCGAGATTCACCCGGAGCGTATTCGCGGCTTCGTCGAGCTGGCTACGCATCCGTGGGTGGTGACGGTCTGCGAGTCGGTGCTCGGCCCCGATTACAAGATCGTCGAGATCGGCTTCGACGTGCCGCTGCCCGGCGCGCTCTACCAGCCGTGGCACCGCGACTTCCCGGCCCCAGAGGAGACGCTGATCGGTCGGCGGCTGAACTCGCTCGCCTTCAACCTGACGACGGTCGATGTCTTCGAGGATATGGGACCGTTCGAGATCGCGCCCGGCACGCAGTGGGACGATCCCACCGAGTTCGAGCACGGGATGTTCCCGCCCAAGTCGCTCTACGGGCGGTACGAGGAGCGCAGGCAGCAGAAGATGCCGCAGATGGGCGACATCTCGGTGCGCTCGGCTCTCACGATCCATCGCGGCACCGCCAATCGCTCGAACAAGTCTCGTCCGGTGCTGGTCCTCGGCGTGGACGCGCCCGATGCGCGCAACGCGGAGCGGCATGACCTCCAGTTCACCAGGCCGTTCTACGAGACGCTGCCCGTCGAGCTGCGTCGGCACATGACCTGCCGCGTCGTCGATGAGCTGGAGCCGATCGTGCAGGCGCATACGATCGAGGGCCTGGTGATGGGCGAGGCATAGCGCGCGGAAAGAACTAAGAACAAAGAACGCGGAAAGAACAAACGGAGAGCCAGGAACCAAGAACCGGGCCGAGATTCTCCCCCTCTCCTAGGCCGAAGCCGAGCGGGAACGGGACCCGCGAAGGTGGGAAGGGGCCGGGGTGAGGGCCTGACCGAGATCACAACCGAAGCCCATCGGTACGGACACCTGCGTGCCGGTGGGCTTCGTGCGTCTGGCGTATCGCCGCCGGGGGTAGGGAATCCCCTACCTTTACCCCGATCGCTGTCTCCCCTATACTGAGGTTAAACCCTGGTTTAAAACAACCCTCACCTCGCTTCATCTTCGGGCTAGAGCTAACACAGGCCAGGGATCGAGCGCCAAGCGCATGATCCCTCGATCGTCGGGGTTCGCTGCGAATCGGGCTGGTTCGCAATGTGCAAGGAGCAGCGTATGCAACGTAGTTTTTTCCGCACGCTCATGTTAGTCGTCGTTGGGCTGTCGCTCGCATTCCAGGCCGTACTCGTGCCATCCTCGCCCGCGCTGGCTGCGCCCGAAGGCACAACCGGGATGATGCTGTCGGCGCGCACACCTGAGGGCACGCCCGTCGAAGGGGCCGAGGTAACGGTGCTGCCGCTTGGCCTCAAGGCGACGACCAACGGCAAGGGCGCGGCGGTCTTCGAGGATCTGGCGCTGAATGAACCCGTGAAGGTCGAGGTGCTGGTCAAGGCCAGGGGCTACCGACCCTGGATCATCCGCCAGGCCACGGTCATCCCCAACGACACGTTGCAGATCGACGCGCCGCTGTCTGCGACGCGAGAGCATCAGGCGGAGCCAGAGGTGATCGACGTGCAGCCGCATCGGTCGGAGAGCGGCGCAGCGCAGGAGCCGGGACCGGCCAATCCGCCGCTTGCATCTGAGGTCGGCGCGCTGGCGACCAACACCACGCCGCCCTCCACGATTCGCGTCTATCGCGTGAGCCTGGGCCGCATCGATACCGTTAATTTCAACTACTACGTCAAGCACGTGCTGCCCAGCGAGTGGATCTCAAGCTGGCACGCCGAGTCGCTGCGCGCGGGCGCGATGGCGGTCAAGACCTACGGCTGGTACTGGACGATCTACTCCAAGTATCCCGGCGCGGGCTACGATGTCAAAGACACCACCGCCGATCAGGTCTATAACCCGAACGTGTCGTACGCCAGCACCGACGCGGCAACCGATGCCAACTGGGGCTACAAGATGACGCGCAATGGCGCGATCTTCCAGGCACACTACTGCGCGGGCAGCTACAACAGCAGCCGCACCTCCGGGCAGTGCAGCGAGAACCACGGCTGGACTGTCGGCACCTACATGAGCCAGTGGGGCTCGAAGTGGTACGCCGATAACGGACGCACCTGGCAGTGGATGGTTCCGTTCTACTACGATAACGTGGTCGTCAGCACGATCTCCTCGTCCACGCCGATCGTCGTCGACGACCAGAGCGCGGGCTTTACCAGGTACGGCCCGACGCAATATTGGTGGGAGGCCGCCTACGGCTATAACAGCCACATGTGGTGGACCTACTCCAACGTCTCGACGGTCAGCAACTATGGTCGCTGGAAGCCATCGCTGAGCACGGGTGCCGGAAACTACGCCGTCGAGGTCTTTATCCCGAATAACTATGCCTCGTCTAAGTCGGCCAGGTACCGGATCTACCATAACGGCGCGAACAACTACGCGACCGTCGACCAGTCGATCTACTATAACCAGTGGGTGCCCGTGGGCACGTTCTATTTCGCCGCGAACGGCACCGAGTACGTCGAGCTGACCGACGCGACCGGCGAGTGCGTCACCTGTACGTATGTCGGCTTTGACGCGGTGCGCTTCACCAAGCAGTAGGCACCTCACAATCGTCTGGCGGATCACGCGGGCGGAGGTAGCTCCGCCCGCGCCGTTTGTCATGGGCCGGCTAGGCCAAACTGGTAGCCTCAAGTTGTACCACAGACCCTTGGTGCTCTCCGCGCTCGTATGCCATGATCCGGCTAGTATGTGCGCTCCTACATCTTTGAGGAGTCATCTGCCTGTCGAATCGTTTGCGGGAGTTGTCAATATGTCTCTGCTTAAGCGTCTCAATTCCGAACCTGCTCCGCCATCGCCCACCGCTCCGGCTGCCACGGCTTCGCCGCCTGCCGCCGCGCCGGTGCTCAACACGCCGCCTGCCGCTACGCACGCTCCCAGCGTGGAGGCCAGCGGCGAAGGCGTGACGCGGGCCAAAATGTTGGAGCTGTCGCTGGCGATCACCGACCGCATTCTGGCGTCGTTCGGCTCACAAACGCAGATCGAGCGCACGGCAGAGACGGAGCGCCTGATTCAGGAGCGCTTCGCCAACTACTACCGGCAGAGCGGCACCAATCTCTCGCAGGAGCAGATCAAAGCGCTCTACGGGATGGTCATGACTGAGATCTACGGCTTCGGGCCGATCCAGAGCTTGCTCGACGACGATGCCTGCACCGAGGTGATGGTCAATGGCCCGCAGATGGTCTATGCCGAGCACAAAGGCAAGATCGAGCTGACCGATATTAAGTTTCTCAACGACGACCATGCGCTCAAGATCATCGATCGCATCATCCGTCCGCTCGGTCGGCGCATCGACCGCAAGTGGCCGATGGTCGACGCGCGTCTGCCCGACGGCTCGCGCGTCAACGCGATCATCCCGCCCTGCGCGATCGACGGCCCGACGATCACCATCCGTAAATTCAGCAAGACCAAGCTTCAGGTTGCCGACCTGATCCGCTTCGGGTCGATGACCAAGGAGATGGCCGATTTTCTCCAGGCGTGCGTCGTCTCGAAGCTGAACATCGTCGTGTCCGGTGGTACTGGCTCCGGTAAGACGACGCTGCTCAACGTGCTGTCGAACTTTATCCCCGAAGAAGATCGTATCGTCACGATCGAGGACTCGGCGGAGCTTAAGCTGGCTCAGGATCACGTCGTGCGCCTTGAGGCCAAGCCCGCCGAGGTCGACGGCACGGGCCGCGTCGCGATCCGCGATCTGGTGATCAACTCGCTGCGTATGCGTCCTGAGCGGATCGTGATCGGCGAGTGCCGTGGCGGCGAGGCCTTCGACATGCTCCAGGCGATGAACACCGGCCACGACGGCTCGCTCACGACGCTTCACGCCAACTCGCCCCGCGACGGGATCTCGCGTCTTGAGACGATGTGTATGATGGCCGGTATGGATATGCCCGTGGCGGTGATCCGCGAGCAGATCGCCTCGGCGATCAACCTGATCGTGCAGCAGACCCGTCTGCGTGACGGCTCGCGTAAGGTCAGCGCGATCACCGAGGTGCAGGGCCTTGAAAGCGGCACCGTGGTGCTTCAGGACATCTTCATCCTCGAAGAGAAAGGCATGACGCCTGAGGGCAAGATGATCACCGAGATGCGCCCGACCGGCGTGCGGCCTAAGTTCACGCCGCAGCTCGAAGCCAACGGGTTCAAGCTGCCGCCGTCGATCTTCGGCGCGGTCTTCCCCGGACGACGCTAGATCGAGAACCAGGAACCGCGAAGAGCACAACGGAACAGAGAACAAAGAACAAAGGAAATAGCTTCCTGTCACGGTTCTTTGTTCTTTGTTCTTTGTCTGGCTCCATTTGGTTCTTTCAGAAGTTTCCTACTGTCCATGGTATAATCGAAGCGCACGGGAGTTCTACTGGGAGTAGTGCGTGGCGAATATTCCGCAAACGATCGGTAACTATCGGCTGGAGCACGAGCTTGGCCGTGGCGCGACCAGCCAGGTCTGGATGGGCCGCCATATCTTTCTGCATGAGCGCGCCGTCGCGGTTAAGCTGCTGCTCAGCCACGACGAAGAAAGCATCCTGCGCTTCTCGCGGGAGGCCGAGCTAACCAGCCAGCTTCGCCACCAGAACATTATCCAGATCTACGATCACGCGACGCCGACCAATAGCTTTCCCTACACGGTGATGGAGCTTGTTTCGGGCGGCTCGCTGCGGCAGCGCATCGAAAAGGTCGGCAAGCTGCCGATCACCGAGGCCGTTTCGATCTTTCGGCAGATTGGCTCGGCCCTGGACTATGCCCATAGCCGCAGCATCATTCATCGCGATGTCTCGCCCGGCAATATTCTGCTCGACTCCAGCGGCAACCGCGCGCTGCTGACCGACTTCGGCATTGCGCGGCGGCCCAACCAGCATCATACCAGCACCGATATTATCATGGGCACGCCCGGCTTTTTCTCGCCGGAGCACGCCCAGTCCGCAACGGCGGTGACGACGCTCTCGGATCTGTACGGCCTGGGTGTGATCCTGTACTACATGCTGACCGGCGAGCTGCCCTGGGAGACGCCGCCGCAGCACCCCGACTACCGCTTCGCCGGGATTATGCCGCTGGCCTATCGCGGCGTGGAGCTGCCGCTGGAGATCGACGGCATCATGCAAACGCTGCTGGCGGTCGATCCCAAAAAGCGCTATCCCAGCGCCGGAGCCGCGATCCATGCCCTGGAGCGGGCGCTCACCCGCTCGGGTATTGCCGTCAACGAGCAGCCGCTGGCGCTCAGCGATGCCACCACGATCCGCGCGATCAACACCGCGCCATCCTTCCAGAGCATCGGCCTGGTCGAGAGCGAGGTCGAGCAGGCGCTGGCGGCTGACCTGATGCGTGAGCCGTTCGAGCGCTCGAATAAGCGGGCGGAGGAGCTGCGCGATCCGCTGGTCGTGGCGCGCATCCTCGACGAGTGGAGCGGCCAGGGGCGGCGGCTGGAGTTTCGCAAGCCGCACCTGGGGCGGATCGTCAACCTGCGCGAGGTGCGCAGCCGCAACGTGTATTTTTATCAGCTCAACGTCTTGTTCGAGACGCGCACCGAGCCGAAAGACATCGAAGAGCCGGATGCGAACGCGCCCGAACTGCCTGTGCTGAAAGAAACGCCGCGCTGGGAGGTTCCGCTGCCGGTGCCCACGGAGTTTGCCGACGATCCGGGCCGCGCCGAGGTGATTCCGGGCTCCGAGCGAGTGATCGCCTGTCCGCGCTGCGAGGGCAGCGGCTACGAGCTGTGCGCCGAGTGCAAAGGCTCGCGGCGGGTGCTGGTGGCGCGTCCGCTTGGCGCGCATGAGACGAGTAACGGCGATAGCGTCGCGCTGCACGTGCAGCAGGTGGGGCCTGGCCGCGCGGTGGCGCATGGCAGCCAGGGCGGGCAGCGCGGCGGCTCCGCGACAGCGCTGGCCGATCCGATGGCGCAGACCACGCATGTGAAGCAGGTGCTGGTGCCGTGTACCGCGTGCGGCGGCATGGGCCGCAACAAGTGCGAGCGCTGCAACGGCGAGGGTCGGCTGGTTCAGCGGCGAGCCTTCGAGTGGAGCCGTCAGGCAACCTCAGTGTCGAGCTATGATGATCTGCCCAATCTGGACGAGCAGCGGCTACGTCAGGAGATCGAGCTCACGCTGGTCTATCGCGAGCGGCACATGAAAGGTCTGAAGCGCGAGTGGGCGGCGGTGCCCGGCCTGAAACGGCTGATCGAGGGCGTGCAAAAGCAGCTCAACACCGATACGCGGATCGCGATGTCCGAAGTCACGATCCAGATGATCCCATACACCGAGGTGCGCCTGGACATGGGCCACAACGAGGTAGTGATCGAGGGCGAGAGCGCCGAGCGCCGCAGCGATGATGCCGTCCATCTCGTGCAGGTGTACGGCTTTGAAAACCGAGTCAACGTCGGCAACTTTGCCTACGACGGGCACTTGAAGTTGTTGCTCTTCTGGAGTATGCTGGCAACAGTAGCCGTCGTGCTGCTGACGATTGTGCTGCTCATTCCGGTTTTGTGGTAAGCGCTGCTTGCAGGCTATGCCCCTCATGGCCTATCCGGAGCGCCTGAGTACATCAAGCCCCCCATCCGAACCCCCCATCAGTCCTTGCCCCCCGTAGGACTTATCACATTCCAGAAACAGGACATTGTTGCCGTAACTTTTTTTAAACTATTGCTATTAAGTAGATGTGCAGATCATTGTGTCTTGTTCTGGATTTGAGTGATTTAGGAGGATCGTATGGCATTCTTCGTACCACAACCCCCCGCTCATACTTCCCCCCGCACTGCCTTTATTGGCGATCCAGACACTGGGCTGCTGCATCACGGTGATTGTGCGTCTCGTCCTCAACAGGGCATCGCCTTCCGCGATCGGCAAACGGCCATGGCACAGGGGTTTATCTATTGCGAATGCGCCACGCCAGCACTTGTTGCTCCAACCGACCGTATTCGGGCGCTGTTGGCTACGACGTTCCCTTCGACGCTCACGCCACGTGCGCGTAGCTAGGAGGGCCTGGACACAGTCTGCACAGGCGGTACCGCAGCCGGAGCGAGACAATAAGATGCTCCGGCTGCGGTGCCGTTTTTCTTTGCCCCGCCGCTGAGCCTATCCGCCGATCAGGAGTCCGATCCAGGCCGCCAGGATCCCCAGCAGCGGCTGACTCACGAGGTTGAGCAGCGCGCGGCGACGCTGTGCCTGCCGCCAGAGCTGTGTACTCTCGAAGGCAAACGACGAGAACGTCGTGTACGCGCCGCAGAAGCCCGTGCCGAAGAGCAGGCCAAGCTGCTCGACCGGCCATGCCGGATGGCGCGCCAGGAGGGCCGCGAGCAGGCCCAGCATAAAGCTGCCGCTCAGGTTGATCACATAGGTGCCGACAGGAAAGGCGATCGTCGTGCGCGCGTGGATGGCCCGCACGCCGTGGTAGCGGCAGAGCGCGCCCGCGATGCCGCCAAGCGCGAGGAGCAGGTAGCTCACGTGCGCCTCCCGCCGCGCTCGCTCAGCCAGCGGTAGCCCGCGTGCGCTCCCGCGCCGCCGAGCATGACCGCGCCCACGCCGCCGAGCAGCGATAGGCCCTGGTAGCTCAGGGCGGCTGCGATCCGGCCTGCTTGCAGCAGCCGCACCGTCTCGACGCTGAAGGTTGAGAAGGTGGTGAAGCCGCCGAGCACGCCGACGGCGAGCAAGATCTGGACACTGCGGCGGATTGCGCGGCGCTCCAGGGCGAGCGCCTGCACGATGCCGATCAGCAGGCAGCCAAGCAGGTTGACCAGCAGCGTGGCGATCGGGAAGCCGATCGGAAGATGCCGCTGAGCGATCTCGCCGACGGTAAAGCGCGCGAGCACGCCGACGACCGCGCCTGCGGCGATGGCGAGGTTATCGTGCTGTGGAAAACTCGAAGCGCTCACGTGGGGCACGGCGCGGACGTGAGCGGTGGTATCCGGCGGCGGATCAGGTAGCGGTCTGCTCATGTGAAACGTCCTTCGTTTCTAAATTATAATAAGCGTTTAGGAGGAACGAGGCGTTGCCAGTGCCTCGTGGATATGCCCATGACAGAACAATCGACTCGATCGCTGTTGATCACTGGTGGCACCGGCGGCCTGGGACACGCTGTTGTCCGACGTTTGCTGGACGAGTATACCTGTTTCGTGCTGTATCTCTCGCGCGACTCGTGGCAGGCGCTCACACAGGCGATCGGCGAGACTGATCGCCTGCACGGGCTGGAGGCCGATCTTGCCGATGACGCTGCGGTGCGCGAGGTTGTCGATCTGGTGCGCAAGCAGTGGGGTCCGCTCTACGGTCTGGTGCATCTCGCGGGTGGCTTCGAGATGGGCGCGGTGCAGGATACGTCGCTGGAAGCCTGGAATAAGCTGCTCACGCTCAATCTGACCAGTGCGTTCACGACGATTCAGGCGGTGCTGCCGCAGCTTCGCGAGCGCGGCGAGGGACGGATTATCACGATCGGCTCGGCGGCGGTCGCGGCCCGGCCCGGCGGCATCGCGGCCTACACCGTCTCCAAGGCGGGCCTGAACGTGCTGACCGAGATCGTGGCGAACGAGCTGAAGGATACGCGCATCACGGCGAACATTTTGCTGCCGGGCTCGCTGGACACGCCCGCGATGCGCGAGTTCATGGATTCGAGCCAGTTGGTATCGCTCGATCGGATCGCCGATACGATCGCGTTTCTGCTGAGCGATGCCGCCGCCAGCATTACCGGCGCGAGCATTCCAATGACCGTGACGGGCCAGGCGTAATGCGCGACAGATCTCCTGCGCGTCCGCTGCGCATTGCGTTTCTCGACTCGTGGCTCCAGACTTCGGTCGAAGGCAGCGGCACGGCGGTCGGCATCACCGGGCTGGAACAAGGGCTGCAACAGCAGAGCCATCATATCGACCGGATTGCGCCATCGCCCGACCGCCTATCGATCACGCTGCGGCGGCTGCTGTTCAACCTAAAGCTGCCGCTCCGCCTGCGCCGCGCGGCGTATCATCTGGTGGTCGGCTTCGACTTCGACGGCGTGTGGCTGCCGCGTGGCAACTGGCCCTATGTCTGCTCGATCAAAGGTATCATCGCCGAGGAGCTCCAGCACGAGCGCGGCCTGGTCCGCCTGATCTTTACGCTGCTCTCGCGGCTGGAAGGCTCCAATGCCCGCCGCGCCGATCGCGTGGTGACGACCAGCGAGTACTGCCGCCGCAAGATTGTGCAGCACTATGATGTGTCGCCTGAGCGGATCGGGATCGTGCCGGAGGGCATCGACGTGCGAGCCTGGCAGGCGGCCCTGGCGCAAACGCCACCGCGCGCCGATTCACGTCCGACGATTCTGTGTGTTGCCCGGCATTATCCGCGCAAGCATGTCGACGATCTGCTGCGGGCCTTTGCGCTGCTGCGCCGACATCTGCCTGAGGCGCGGCTGCGGATCGTTGGCGACGGGCCGGAGCACCAGAAGCTGCTCGCGCTGGCCCAGGAGCTGCGCATTACCGATGCGGCGACGTTTCTGGGCGGCATTCCCGACGCTGAGGTTAAGGCCGAGTACGCGCACTGCGATGTGTTTTGCATGCCCAGCGTGCAGGAGGGCTTCGGTATCGTCTTTTTGGAGGCGATGGCGTCGGGTCTGCCGGTCGTCTCGACGACGGCGGCGGCGATCCCTGAGGTGGTGCGGCACGGCGAGAGCGGCATTCTGCTGCCACCCGGCGATGTCGTCGGAATCGCGGGGGCGCTGCTACTGCTGCTGACCGATCACCAGCGGCGGGCGCAGTACGGGCAGGCGGGCCGTGCGATTGTCGCGGACTACGATTGGACGCGCGTCACCGAGATGTTTTTGGGCGAGATCACGCCGCTGGTCTGAGGTTTGATTCTGATAGATCGATGTGAGCACAGGAGGATTGCATGGATAGCGCGACGATTCAAAGCCAGCTTGGCGAGCTTGCGGGCTGGAGCTACACCGACGGGATGATCCGCAAGACCTATACGTTCAACAACTTCGTCGAGGCGATGGCCTGGACGGTCCACGTGGCGTTTCTGGCCGAGGCGCACGGCCACCATCCCGACATCGACATCCGCTACAATCGCGTGTCGCTGGCCCTGGTGACGCACGACGCCGGGAATCAGGTGACGCAGAAGGATCTCGATCTGGCGCGGGCGATCGAGGCGATCGGGCGGTAGCGTGCGGCGGCAGGAGTGCGACGTGAGCAGTGAAGACGAGCGGCGGGCGCTGGTGGAGCTGCTGCCGCAATTCCTGATGCGGCGGCGGCGCGGCTGGACCGGGCTGCAAGCGCTGGTCGACCAGTCGCGGCTGACGCGACCGGCGCTGTTTTTGCTGCGGGCGCTGGTCGAAGAGGCTGATCCGGGCGTTCGGCTATCGCTGGATGAGCTGCGCGCGCGGCTGTTCAATCCGTACAGCACGGTGCATGATTGGGTCGATCTGCTGCCGGAGCTGGTGAGCGGCGGCTACGTTTCGCAGACTGGCGATGGGTACGCCGTAACGCCGCAGGGCCGCGCGCTGATCGAGCAGATGGAGCGCGGCGCGCAGGCGTATCTTGCGACGCTCACGCCGATCGATGAGCCGGATCTCACGCGGCTGGCCGATACGCTTTCCGAGATCGCGGCGCGGCTGTGGAGCGTGCCGGAGCCTGCCGCTAGTCCGCATCAGGAGCGTGTCCATCGTCTGCCGCTGTCGAGCGGTAGCGCGATGGCGCGGCTGGATCGGGCGGTCTATGCGCTGTGGACCGCCCGCGACGACGCGCATAACGCGGCGTGGCGCGGTGCCGGATTCGACGGCCCAATGCTCGATCTCTTGACGCGGCTGTGGACCGGCGAGGCAATGACGATCGCCGCGCTGACCGAGCGCGTGCCGGGGCAGCGTCCCGCAGACATCGAGCGCGGCGTGATAGCGCTGAGTGCGGCTGGCTATATCACCCGCGACGGCGACGCGCTGGCGCTGACACCGCGCGGCCAGCAGACTCGCGACGCGATCGAGGCCGAGACGGATCGGCTGTATTTCGCGCCGTGGCCGTCGCTCACGCCCGACGATGTGGCATGGCTGCGCAAGACTCTGAAGCTGGTGATCGAGCGGCTGCCGGGATAGCTCAGGTAGGCCGCTGGTGTGGACCTACATGTCGTCCTGCTCGTACCGTGAGTGCAGGTACAGGTAGCTGCCGTGGCGGTGGACGCTGAGCAGCCGCAGGTGGGGCGGCTGCCGGTAGGGAAAGGCCACGCCCTCGATCAGGCTGGGGCGTGGCTGCTCCGCTGTCTCGCCGATCATGATCGGGCTGAGCGTGACAAACGCATCGTCGATCAGGCCATCTTGCAGCAGCGCGGCGTACACCTGCGGCCCTGCCTCACACAGCAGGCTACGGATGCCCGCGCCGCGCAGCCGCCGCATGACCGCGATCTGCGCCAACTGCTCGCCCATGTCGAGGTAGCGCACCCAGGCGCGATTGCCGAGGATCTCACGCGCCCGGCTCGCGCCCGTGCTGGTTGTGGCGATCAGCACCGGCAGACCGGGATTGTCGAGCGACGGCGCGTGGGCTGGCACATTGCCGCTACGAGTCAGCACGACCAGCAGCGGCACGTCGCTCCGCCCCTCGCGCTGCCGCAGCGCCGCGAATGCCTCGGCGTCGCCGGGAAAGACCGCGCTGGGCGTCCACACGTGGTTGCCCGCCGCCTCGATCGACGAGCCGCCGACCAGCACCGCGTCGGCCCGCGCCCTGAGCAGCCCCATCAGCCAGCGATCGTGATCGTCGCGCCTGCTGACATCGCCGCCGCCGAGATGCCCCGGCTCGTTGAACGACACCCGTCCATCGTGCGACATGACGAAGTTGACATAAACGAAGGGTCGATCGGTTGGCGGCGGCAGCGGCCACGAGCCGTAGATCTGCGCGAATTCGCGCGGCAGCAACCGATCGGTCGGCTCCTGCTCGTCGAACATCGTCGTAAACGGCGCGCCGGGACCACGAACTGTCAGCATAACGCTCCAAAGTAGCACAAAGAACAGAGAACAGAGAACAAAGGGTTGAACCAGGAAGCTTGTGCTGCTTTGTTTCGTTGTTCCGTTGTTCTTTGTTCTTACCACAGCTACGAGACGGAGAGAAATGGTGGGAGCCACCCCCACACCCCCGCCCTTCACTTCGTTCGGTTCTTACAACGCTCCCGCCGCATGGCCCAGCACGATCTCATCGATCGACACGTGCGGCGGCTCGTCGGCGGCGTACACGATCGCGCGGGCAACATCCGCCGGTCGCAGCATTCTGGCTCGATCCCACTCTCCCGGCACCGCATCCCACAGCGGCGTATCGACCGCGCCGGGGATTACGGCGGTGACGCGAATGTTGCGCGGACGCAGCTCGGCGCGAATCGCCTCGCTCAGGCCGAGCACGCCGAACTTCGCCGCCGAGTAGGCCGACCAGTTGGGAAAGCCGCTGCGGCCCGCGATCGAGGCCAGCGTGAAGATCTGGCCGCCCGCCTGCATCACCGCGACGGCATGCTTACAGACCAGAAACGTGCCGGTCAGCGTCACGCGCAGGGTTTGCTCCCAGTCGGCCAGGCTGATCTCGGTGAAGGGCGCGACCACCGTGGTGCCCGCGTTGCACACGACGATGTCGATCGTGCCGGTGATACATGCGGCGGCTTCGATCAGCCGCTTGACCTGTGGCTCGTCGGTCATCTCGCAAGGCACGACTGTCGCGCTGCCGCCTGCGGCGCGCACCGCCTCCGCTGTCGCCTCAAGATCTGCCTGCGTGCGAGCGGCAAGCACGAGATGATCGCCGCGCGCGCCGAACGCCTCCGCCGTCGCCCGCCCGATACCGCGTCCCGCCCCGGTGATGATGATCACGCGCTTAGCCACGGCCTTTGCCATCCTTGATCAGCTCCAGAAACTCAGCGCGCGTCTTGGGATCGGTGCGGAAGCCGCCGCGCATCGCGCTTGTCACCATGCTGGCGCTCTCCTTGCGCACGCCGCGCATGACAGAGCACATATGCACGCCCTCGGCAACCACCGCCACGCCGCCGGGATTGATCGCCTGATCGATAAATTCTGCGATCTCGACCGTCATGCGCTCTTGCACTTGCAGGCGGCGGGCGTACATCTCCACGATGCGCGGGATCTTGGAGAGGCCCAGCACCTTGCCCTGCGGCAGATAGGCCACATGCGCCCGACCGTAAAACGGCAGCAGGTGATGCTCGCAGAGGCTATAGAAATGAATGTCGCGCACGACAACCATCTCGTCGTAGTCGACCGTGAAGACCGCGTCGTTGATCAGCGCGGCAGGATCGACATGATAGCCTGCGGTAAGCTCGTTGAACATCCTGGCAAAGCGAGCCGGAGTTTTGATCAGCCCCTCACGCTGCGGATCTTCGCCGATCTCCGATAAAATCGTCGCCATCGCCCGCTCGATCGTGGGATTGCTCTGAAACTGCATCGCCTCGATCTTGCCGACGCCCATATGTTGCACCAGCGTAGTCGTCAGCGAATCGTCGTCTTCGATCATCGCTGTGTCAGCATCGACGATCACGGTCTGTCGCGGCTCGCCGTCGGGGGAGATCTTCTTGCTCATGGTTCGCGTACTCCGAACTCAAACATATTATTGGGCGTTTCCCACAGCCTGATCCAGCGCAGCCGATTGCCGATCACGGCTGATAGGCGCTGCCAGAGAAACGCCACGACATTTTCGGCAGTTGATGGGTGCTCGCGGAAGAACGGCTGCTGGCGGTCCAGATGAGTATGATCCAGCTCATCCAGCACCGGCCGCACCAGCGCATCCAGATCTACGAGGTTGATCACCATGCCGGTCACCGGATCGACGGGTCCCTCGACCGTCACCTCGAAGCGGTAATCGTGGCCGTGGCCCTGCGCGTTGTTGCACTTGCCGTACAGCGCGATATTCTGCTCTGGCGTCAGGTGCGGGCTGTCGAGCCGATGTGCCGCCGAGAACTGGTAGCTGCGGCTAAAGCTGGCCGTCGCGCCGCCATAGTAGTCGGCGAAGATCGCCGCCGTCTCGTACAGCCGCAGCCGGTGCAGGCGCACGCCCTCCGGCAGGCCGGGCACGATCAGTGTCCACAACACCTGCACAATATTCTCGGTCGTCGGCTGGCGGTCGCGGAAGTAGGGCGTGTCCTCGTTCAGATGCTTGTGGTCGAAGTCGAGCAGCACCCGCCCGACGATCTGCTTGAGATCGACGACGTTGATCACCATGCCGGTGATCGGATCGACCGCGCCCGCGACGGTGACTTCCAGCACGTAGTTGTGGCCGTGGCCGTAGGCGTTGGTACACTTGCCAAACACCTGCATGTTCTGCTCGGCGCTCCAACCGGGATTCCAGTAGCGATGCGCCGCAGAAAATTCAAAACGTTTGGTTGTGAGCACTTCCATCTTGTTACCTTTTCTTCCGGCGAGAAGTGTGCCAGCGTTGCGGCTGGCCGACAGGATATGAGGAGCAGCCGCTTCCGCGCCGCAGCGATCGGCGATGGCAGCCGAGGATATACTACCAGTACGTATCAGCACAAGCAATGGTTGTCTCGTCCCGTTGACGTTGGACCTGGGATAATGCTATCGTATGCAGCGGCGCAGTTCGGCGCTGCTAGGCCGGAGGGTTGGGGGTGGACCCAGACCTTCCCCTTTCGTTGCAGAATCTCATGCGGGCTTTCCCGACTCGCTGGTTCTGCGCTGATGTTCTATATCGTATGGAGACGAAGATGTCCAATATGACCGAAGGCGCGATCCTGTGGGAGCCTTCCGCCGCACTCAAGGAGCAGGCATCGATCACGCGGTATATGCGATGGCTGAACGAAACCAGGGGCCTGGCCTTCGACGACTACGCCGCGCTGTGGGAGTGGTCGATCGCCGATGTGGAGCGCTTCTGGGCCTCGATCTGGGAGTTCTTCGAGATCCAAAGCTCGACGCCCTACACGGCGGTGCTCTCGCAGCGCGAGATGCCCGGCGCGCGCTGGTTTCCGAGCGCGCATCTGAACTTCGCGGAGCATATCTTTCGCAACGCCGCCGCCGATCGTCCGGCGCTGATCTTTCAGTCGGAGCGCCAGCCGCTCACCGAGATCGGCTGGGACGAGCTGCGCCGCAAGGTTGCCTCGATTGCCGCCACGCTGCGTGAGATGGGCGTGCAGCGCGGCGACCGCGTGGTAGCCTATCTGCCCAATATCCCAGAGGCGGTGATCGCGCTCTTGGCCTGCGCCAGCATCGGCGCGATCTGGTCGAGCTGCTCGCCCGACTTCGGCAGCCCCAGCGTGATCGATCGCTTCAGCCAGATCGCGCCCAAAGTGCTGATCGCGGTCGATGGCTACCACTACGGCGGCAAGGCCCAGGATCGTCGCTCGGTGGTGGCCGAGCTGCAGCGGGCGCTGCCGACGCTGGAGCGCACCGTGCTGGTGGCGTATCTCGATCGGGTGGTGGGCACCGCAGATCTGCCGCGCACGGTCGCCTGGGACGATCTGCTGGCGCGCGAGGCCGATCTCAGCTTCGAGCAGGTGCCGTTCGACCATCCGCTGTGGGTGCTCTACTCGTCGGGCACTACCGGCCTGCCCAAGCCGATCGTCCAGAGCCAGGGCGGTATCCTGCTTGAACATCTGAAATCGGTCAGCCTGCATCTCGATCTCAAGCCTGAGGATCGCTTCTTCTGGTTCAGCACCACCGGCTGGATGATGTGGAACTTCCTGGTCGGCGGGCTGCTGGTCGGCTGCACGATCCTGCTCTACGACGGCAGCCCCGGCTGGCCCGACATGGGCCGCCTGTGGGGGTTTGCCCAGAACACGGGCATGACCAGCTTCGGCACCAGCGCGGCGTATATCGCGGCGTGCATGAAGGCCGGGATCGAGCCGAACAAAGCCTACGATCTCAGCCGCCTGAAGAGCATGGGCTCGACCGGCTCTCCGTTGCCGCCGGAGGGCTTTCAGTGGGTCTATGAGCACGTCAAGCCCGATCTGTGGCTGATCTCAACCAGCGGCGGCACGGATGTCTGCACCTCGTTCGTCACGGGCTGCCCGCTGCTACCGGTCTATCGCGGCGAGATCCAGTGCCGCGCGCTCGGCGACGACGTGCAGGCCTGGGATGAGCAGGGCCAGCCGCTGGTCGACGAGGTCGGCGAGCTGGTGGTCACGCAGCCGATGCCGAGTATGCCGCTCTACTTCTGGAACGATCCCGACCACAAGCGCTACTGCGAGAGCTACTTCGAGATGTTTCCGGGCGTTTGGCGGCACGGCGACTGGATCAAGATTACCTCGCGCGGCAGCGTGGTGATCTATGGCCGCTCCGACTCGACGATCAATCGACAGGGCGTGCGCATGGGCACCAGCGAGATCTATCGCACCGTCGAGGGCATTCCCGACGTGCTCGACAGCCTGGTCGTCGATCTGGAAGGACTCGGCGGCGCGTCGTACATGCCGCTCTTTGTGGTGCTCAAGCCCGGCGTCGAGCTGAGTGACGAGCTGAAGACGCGGATCAACGCCCAGATTCGCAGCTCGCTCTCGCCGCGCCACGTGCCCAACGAGATCTTTGCGATCCCCGAGATTCCGCGCACGCTCAGCGGCAAGAAGCTTGAGGTGCCGGTCAAAAAGATCATGATGGGCGTGCCCGTCGCCAGGGCGGCCAATCCCGACTCGATGAGCAATCCGCATGTGCTGGATTATTTCGTCGGGCTGGCCGAGAAGCTGGGCCTCTCGAAGCCGACCGGATCGGCGTAGCGCAAATGCGCCGACAGGCCGGGGGCTTGGGGGTGTCCCCCAAAAATCCCCCGTTCTCATCGCAGAATCATTTGAACCCTTTCCCGAAAAGGTTCTTTGATTTTACAGCAAAGGAGCGAATCGCGATGGCGACGCATACGATCGAGCCGGAGCGCCGGACGCTCCACGGCCATTTCTCGCGCGACCTGGAGCCAGTGCTGACGATCGATCCGGGCGATACGGTCTGCTACCGCACGCTCGACGCCGGCTGGAATCTTGAGCCGCGCACCTCCACCGTGGAGAGCGAGCGACCGCGCAAGTTCGAGCCGCGCGACCAGGAGCGCGACAACGGCCACGCGCTCTGCGGGCCGATCGCGATTCGCGGTGCCGAGCCAGGTATGACGCTGGCGGTCCAGATCAAGGATGTGCGGCCCGGCGCGTGGGGCTGGACCGCGTCGGGCGGCTGGCATACGCCGCTCAACGAGCGCCTAGGCGTGGTCGAGGATGGCACGTTTCTGCTGTGGGACCTAGATGTCGATCGGATGATCGGGCACAACCAGCACGGGCATACGATCGGGCTGCGTCCGTTCATGGGCGTACTCGGCATGCCGCCCGCAGCGCCGGGGCTGCACCCGACCGCGCCGCCGCGCGTCACGGGCGGCAACATCGACTGTAAAGAGTTGACGGCGGGCAGCACGCTCTACCTGCCGATCGCCGTGCCGGGCGGCCTCTTCTCGGTCGGCGACGGGCACGCCGCGCAGGGCGACGGCGAGGTCAGCGTCACGGCGATCGAGTGCCCGATGGAGCGCGTCGAGCTCGCCTTCGATCTGCTGCCCGATCTGCGCCTGACCACGCCGCGCGCCGATACTCCGGCAGGCTGGATCACCTTTGGCTTTCACCAGGATCTCCACGAGGCGATGGCGCTTGCGCTTGAGGCGATGCTGGAGCTGATGCAGGAGCGCTACGGGCTTTCGCGACATGTGGCGCTCGGTATGGCGAGCGTGCTGGTGGATCTGCGGATCACGCAGGTGGTCAATGCGGGGATGCTCGGCGTGCATGCGGTGCTGCCCCACAGCGCGATCCGGTAGGTTCAACGATCGCTCATCGGGTTCTGAATGGATTCGGGATCGAATCGTAGGGACGTGCTGCGGCACGACCTGGGGCGTATGCAATACGCCCCTATCGATTCACATCATTATTCAAACGTCATTATCATGTTCTGGTACACCTACGAATCAACGGCTG